>CANFNN010000027.1 GCA_947448095.1 Bacteriovoracaceae bacterium
GGCCTAGTCCAGGAAGCATCATGCTCCAAAGAGCTGCCAGAGAGTTGTCAGTTTTGAATTCTACTGGGTTATTACTATCCATAAAATGGACTCCTCTAAAATGGCCAATTTGTCACACCCAAAGTAAGTAGCATAAAGTTCATAAGCTTGTTAAGTTATTCAAAATACCGGAGGTTTTTATGATAAAATGGATTGTTTCTCTTCTGATGGTCTTTTCAACTGTTGTTATGGCAGCAACTTCTGCCCAGGATGCTTATTCGTTGCTAAAAAATAATCAGGCGATCTTCATTGATGTCCGTGAAGCCGATGAAGTAAGAGATGGCGTGATTCAAAAAGCAACTTGGATGGCGCTTTCAAAATTAAAAGCAGATGACTCTTGGGAAAAAGAACTGCGTGAATCCTCAAAAGGAAAAAAGATTTTCCTTTATTGCCGCAGTGGCAGAAGATCAGAAATGGCTAAAGATATTCTTAAGCAAAAAGGGATCGAAGCCGAAAATATTGGTGGCTATGAAACCCTCAAAACTGAACTTCCCACGACTAAGGGCAAATAGATGCTAGTGATTTCTCCTCAATGGGCCCTTGCCGCTGGAATTGTGATTTCATTTTTCATTCAAAAAAATGAAAACCTTCAATTAAAGGCGAAAACCTGGGGAGCAAAGCTGCTTCAGGCGAGCGTGATTCTTTTAGGAACTTCCCTAAATTTTCAAGCAGTCCTTAAACAGGGAGCTTCAGGGGTAATGATTACTTTTATCAGTATTTCACTGGTTTTCATTATCGGTATGCTGGGACAAAAATTTTTGAAGCTTGAAAAAAATCAAGGTCTCCTGATTACAATGGGAACGGCCATTTGTGGCGGAAGCGCCATTGCAGCATTGGCGCCAGTGATTGCGGCCGATGCTCTTGCGATTACAATTTCGATTGGAATCGTTTTTCTTTTAAATGCACTGGCGATTTTTATTTTTCCGCCCATCGGTCATTGGCTTGCTTTATCTCAGCAGGATTTTGGCCTATGGGCCGCTTTGGCGATTCATGACACGAGTTCCGTGGTAGCTGCTTCCAGTCTTTACGGCGAGGAAGCCCTGGCAGTCGCCACAACAGTAAAGTTGACTCGGGCCTTGTGGATTATTCCGATTACACTTGTGTTCAGTCTTTATCAGTCAAAAAAATCGCAAAAAAAAATCACCATACCGTGGTTTATATTTGGCTTTCTAATCATGTCACTTGGATTTACTTTTATTGATACGTTAACGAGTTTCAAGCCCATCTTTTTAAGTGTTTCAAAACTTGGTTTTTCACTCACTCTATTTTGTATCGGACTGACTTTTGATTTGAATAAAATTAGAAAGGTCGGGGTCAAACCTTTTATCTTTGGCACCATGCTTTGGATAATCGTGACAATAATGTCTCTGGCCTATGTGCAAATGAACTAAGAAAAGAATTTTTCGACCAAAGCAATGTGCTCACGTTCTTCAAAAGCAATTTGAGCAAAAACTTTGGCCGTTTCAGGATCACGAGTTTGTAGGACTTCAGCAAATCTCTCAGCGCCCACTCGGCCTCTTTCTTCAGCGTCAGAAATATATAAGGCAAAGTCCTTGGCACTCTTGCATTCGGCGAATGAATGATAAAGATTTAAATTGACTGCAACTGCCGACACGTCCTGCCCGATTTCCATCAACCGTTTCAGTAACCACGATTCATGTTTGGCCTCTTCAAGCGCCACCCACTTCCATGCTTTGACTAATTCCACCGGAGCATCCGTAAACCGCTCAGCTGCTTCTAAAAAGGCGAAGTGCGCTTGCCTCTCAGCAAACGCAATCAACCTTAAGCGGTCCCCCAAACCTTCAACTGTTTGAAGCGGACGCACCCGAGGCGCAACACCAATTTGATAGGGCATCCAATTCTTATCCAAGCGCAGGATAATCCGTGTAGCCAGTTGCACCCTCAGCATACAAAGTCTGGAAATTGGTCTCGTTTAATTTCGCCCCTTCCGCAAATCGGTGAGGAAGATCAGGGTTAGAAATGAAAGGAACTCCAAACGAAACGGCATCGGCATTGCCTTCTTTGATAATAGTCTCTGCACTTTCTTTGGTAAATTTCTCGTTCGCAATATACGCACCTTTAAAGACCTTTTTTAATTCAGGTCCGAGGCTATCAGGTGCCTGGTATTCTCGGGCAAAGATAAAAGCAATTTTTCGTTTATCTAATTCTTGTACTAAATAAGTAAACGTCGCGCGAGGATTTGAATCTGACATGGTATGGGCATCACCTCTTGGTGCAATGTGCACACCTACTCTGTCTGCACCCCAAACAGAAATCACAGCATCAGTCACTTCTAAGAATAAGCGTGCTCTATTTTCAATCGGGCCACCATATTGATCTGTTCTTTTGTTAGTGCCGTCTTGTAAAAACTGATCCAGTAAATAACCATTGGCGCCGTGAATTTCCACTCCATCAAATCCCGCTTTTTTTGCGTTCTCGGCACCTAAGCGGTAGGCCTCAACAATTGCCGGAAGCTCAGAGGTTTCAAGTGCACGAGGAGTGACATAGTTTTTTTCCGGGCGAACTAAACTGACATGCCCCTCAGCAGCTATCGCGCTTGCCGACACAGGCTGCTTGCCATCAAGAAACATAGGATCCGAAATTCTTCCTACATGCCACAACTGAAGAAACATTCTTCCGCCTTTAGCATGAACTTGTGAGGTGATATTTTTCCAACCCTTCACTTGCTCCTGGGACCAAATACCAGGGGTGTTGGCGTAACCCACGCCCATCGGGTCGACTGAAGTCGCTTCAGTCAAAATCAGGCCAGCAGTGGCCCTTTGCACATAATACTCGGCCATCAGTTCATTGGGGATACGGTCGCCCGTTGCGCGTGAGCGCGTTAAAGGGGCCATGATAATTCTATTCGGTAGGGTAAGGGCGCCAAGTTTGAGTGGTTGAAATAAAGTAGTCATTGTACAGATCTCCAGAGTGAATTCGACGGGTATAATTTTATATATTCGAACGACTTAATGTGTTTGAAATATCTTAAAAATACCTAAAATAGATCAATATGAAAACGGAAGTCTCATTTGAAACACGAAAAGACAGAATTCTTTCTCACCGAAAAGAATTTTATGAAGATGGGACACTCTTTAGAGAAGGCCATTACTCAAAGGGCAATGGCACTTGGGGGTGGGACGTGCCCAGTGGCTCAGTCAAAACGTTTCATAAAAATGGCATTCTGAAAAGCGATGAGCAGTACGATGAAGGAGGAACCCTAGAGGGGGAATCCAAGTTTTATGATCAGGAAGGAAAGATTCGTCTCAAAATCATTTACCGAAGTGGCATCAAAACAAATGAAATAAATTACTCTGAAAGTAAAAATTTACCCTAATTCAAAATCACAATTTCTTTAACGAGGTTAGATATACCTTTAAAGACTTCGTGCGCCGGAGCTTCAAACATGTAAGCCGGAGTCGTTACAATTTTATGTTTCTTATCCACTACAATATCTGTCACTTTGCATTCTATGTGCTTAGCTCCAGTCTTGAGAATTTCATTGATGGTTTCAGTATCATTTCCAATCGTCAAAGAGATGTGATGCTCTCCAAGGACACGCGCAAGTAAAACGGGTGCTATGCAAATGGCACCAATTGGCTTAGCGAGAGAATAAAAATGATCAATTGCTTTTTTGACACCTGGAATGACTATACATTCAGATCCATGGGTGGACCAATTAGAAAGATTTTTGACGACACCCGCTCCGCCCACAAATATCAGAGCATCAAAATGAGTGGGATCAAGCTTTGAGAGATCATGGCTTTTTCCGCGCGTGATGCGAGCTGATTCAATGAGAATATTTCTTTGATCCCCTAAAACAACTCCCCCTGATAGATGATTAACGGCATCTACCATTATGTGAGGAGCAAAGAATTCAACTTCTGCTTCGCACTCAGAGAGAGCGAGAATAACACTCACAGTCTCAGTGATCTCTGATCCATCTCGGTGGCCACAACCAGAAAGAATGACGGCAACTTTTTTCATGATAGCTCTCCCCTACCTAGATTTTTACATCATTTCAAAATGAAGCGTAAATACTTGCTGCTCCAAATGATCACTGCAAGGGATAAGATGAATGAACTATACGCCAAGTGAGAAAGATATAAATGAGGCAACATAAAAGCAGAAACTCTCGTGGCAGCAGAGAGCAGAAGTAAAAATGTCATGAGATAAAGAAGTTTACTATGCTCAAGTTTTTCCTCTTTTGGCCCATGGGATAGCAGGACACGAGTAGCAACGAGCAAAGTCAAAAGAACAATTCCACTGATAAAAAAAGCGTGACTGGTATGAATGAGGCCTTCGTGCCAAAAGGCTTTAAAACCAAAGCTAAGAGCAATCATCCAGCTTGCAGTCCAAATACTCCAAGTAAGAGCACTTCGAGAAGCTGGAGCTTTGTGTAAGCGCCAAAAAACAATACCGACGAAGGAAACGACTAAGGCCCTGATTATTTGACCCGAGGCTTCTGGAAGAAAATAACTAATCAAAAAAATAGAAACGATGAAAACAAAAGAAAGAGGAATTGTACGGTAAAGGGGAATGAGCTTTTCATCTCTTTGCCTCTGAGCACCAACAATTTCCACATGCCCTAAAATTCCAGGGATCAAACGACTACCAACCCCAAGAATGATACAGCCTATTGCTCCCTCATAGTGAAGTGACTTAAAGGCTTCTGGATCAACAAAGATGCTCGCGAGTGCGGATATAAGCCAAAGAATCAACCCCATGAAGACAAAGAGAAAGGAATATGGCGGATTTTGTTTGCGACGAAAAATCCTAGTCACCAAAAAAAAGAGAATGATTAAGGGTTGAAGCGCAGATATTGAAAACACCAAATCAGTGTTGTCAGAATAGGCGGCCCAAACACCAAAGCAAGTGACTAAAATGAAGGAAATAATTTCAAACCAAGAAGCAGTCAGAGTTTGAGAAAACTTAGGAGCGGCCGTCATTAAAAATCCACACGCAAAGCAGGCAAAAAAACCATTTAGCATCAAAAAGCGATGAGCTAAAACGGGATAATCACTTTGATTCCAAATAAGCGGTAACCAAATTAAGGCACCCCAAAGTAGGAACAAAATCCCAAGAGGAAATAAAATGCGGTAAGGTTCATTTTTAGCGAGCTTGAAATAAGAATTAATGGCAGCTCATTTCTTCTTGAGTTTGATCAAGCTTCGCCTTAGTGCTTAATTCGTGAAATTTCACCATCCGAAGAGTAATAGTCATGATCCCAATTGCCATCAAGCTCAAGGCAAATGTTTTAGGTAATTTCGATTTAAAAGGACGAATTATTTTTTGAATAATTCCAGGTGCCACCACCATACTAGGAACAGTTCCAAGCCAGAAGAAGAACATGGAAAACAGTGCTTCATGCGTGTGTTGAAGGGCCACAGTACCTAGAACGACTCCATAAAGAAGCCCACAAGGAAGAAAGATTGAAATCAGACCGGTGAAGAAAGCTTTCGTAAAATTTTTGTTCTTTTGCACAAGCCGAAGCCATAGCTTGGTGTAGATTCGGCTAAACACTTTCGGAGCAGGTAACTCCGCTTTTTTTCCGCGATAATTTTGAAATCCCCAAAAAATAAAAAGAAGGCCAATAAAAAGAGCGGGAATAATGGAAACTAGCGGGTCAACACTTTTAAAATCAAGAAAGTTTGCAATCAAACCGGCAAAGGCGCCAAGTGCAAGGTATCCAAGAAGTCGGCCGACTTGGTAGCGGAAAACATCATGAGATTTCTCACAAGTAGCCGTGACAAGTCCTCCGCACATTCCTACGCAGTGAAGACTTCCCCCGAGGCCTGCCACAAAAGAGACCCAAGGGAAATAGGTACTAACTTCGCTTAACCAATTAATGAGTTGGCCCGACAAGGACGACCTCCTCAGATGCAACAACATGCTTGGTCAGTTCGTCAAAAACCTCAATGGTAATCTTTTTTGAGCCAAGAACTAAAATACTTGGGTCAAACTTGAAGAACACAACAATTTTTTTATCAGGAGTATGAATCACCGTTGGATGAGCGGGAGTCACAATACTGATACTATTTTTCAATTCAGGCTCTTTAACAGAGAAGTTCGCGTGAAACTGCTGAATCCCTTGGTGAGATATTTTAAGCGTGAACTGATTCACAACGGTGCGACCTGATTCAATAACTTGAAAGGGAACTTTTCCGCGAATGAAGACCAGGTGCAAATGAGTACTGGCATTTAAAAAATAAATAAACGAAGACACGAAAAACAGGGAAATCACGATATAAACAATTGATCTCGGCGTGATCATTTTCCTTTTTTTACCATTCATTTCATTTTCAGAACTATAGCGAATAAGGCCTTTAGGCTTTTTCAATTTTGTCATGATGTCATCACAAGCATCAATACACTGGGTGCAGGCAATGCACTCTAGTTGAGTGCCTCTTCGGATATCAATTCCGGTAGGGCAAACTTTTACGCAGTTGTAGCAATTGATGCAGTCACCTTCGTTGGCGCGATCAACAGTCTCAGCTCTTCTGGGCTCCCCTCGTTTCACGTCATAGGCGACAACTAAGGAATTCTCATCCATGGCAACAGACTGCATGCGTCCGTAAGGACAAGCTATAATACAGAACTGCTCTCTGAACCAACCGAAGTCCAAAAGAACCACAGTCGTCGCAATCATGGTAGCAATGAAGATTCCAAGATTTTCCGAAGGAGCATTCATAGTGATGTAGAATAGCTCTCTTGGACCAATGAAATACCCTACAAAAGTGTGGGCAATATGAAGACTCATGGCCGTAAAGACTAGCCATTTTAATGATTTTCTTAAAATTTTATTAAGGGAAAGTGGTGCTTTATCAAGCTCCCGTCTCTGTCTCGCCTTACCTTCAATGAGTGTTTCGACTTTCATGAAGATGGTAGAAATAAAGACCGTTTGCGGACAGGCCCAGCCACACCAGACGCGTCCAAAAAGACTTGTAATGAAGGCAATAAAAAAGAGGCCAGAGGCCAGAATCAAAAAGAACAAAATGGGCTCTACCCCATGAAGGGTAGAGCCAAGAACTGTAAATTCACGTGCAAAAATATTGATCATCAACGCCGGCTTGCCGTTGATATAAAACCAAGGGAGAACGAGATAGAAAACAATCAGACACCAATAGAAAATCTTGCGTCTAGTTTTCCAAACACCTTTGACATCTTCCGGATACAGATAAACGCGATTACCAAACTCATCAGTCGTGGCCAATCGTTCCGGATCGAGGTCAAAAATATTTTTACTCATCTATTTTTTCGCCTTGTGGTGCTTTCCCACCTTTAATGTGGGTGTTTTTTATGCTCGAAACGTAACTTACGGCCAGGTAAATTTCTTCAGAAGAAAGTACTTCTCCCCAAGGTGGCATACCATTGGCCTCACTACCATTATAAACGACATTATAAATCGTTTCAGGAGTACTTTTTGCAACAATCCAGAATTCATCCGTTAAGTTTGGTCCGATATCTCCGCGACCACCTTCAGCGTGACAAGGAAGACAGTTGTTTACGAAAACTTCTGCGCCCTTTTTGATGCCTTCATCGTTTGCAACTGCAGCATAAAGCTCAGGTTTATACATACTATTGCGCTTTTTGTACTCGTCCTGAAGAAGCATAGTTTTCGAATAGTCTTTCTTAAACTCTTCACGCAGCGTAGGTCCGCTCATGATTTGGAAGTAGATGAAATAACCAATGGCATAAACAATCGCGGCCCAGAAGATAAAGTTCCACCAAGAAGGCAGTGGATGATTTAGTTCATGGATCCCGTCATAGTTATGGTCCAAAAGTAAGTGTTTTTCGTCGGCTTCAACATGAAGTTTTGTGTCTTCATTATTTGAATTACTCATATTAATTTCCTCCCTTACTTGAGGAGGCCAGTGAAGGCTCCTCTAGTGGAATAAGTGATGCTGCATCGTAAGTAGACTTATTTTCTTTCTTATAAGTCCAATAAGTATAAGCAGCAAAGCAGGTAACAAAAAGAATGAGCCCAGTAACTGGAATCCAGGGCAAATCAAATTGACTTAATACTGCCTGTTTCATGGGGCCTCCACTTTAGAATAATCCGCTCCAATACGTTGCATATAAGCAATCAGCGCAATCACTTCTTTATCTTCTACTTTTGCTGGAACTCCGCCTTCCACTAAGCCTTTGGCAATGGTGGCAGCTTGAGCTTGAGCATTAGTCACACCGGCCGCAATTTCTTCAGCACTATATGGGACACCAAGAGCAAGCATGACACTCATTTTCTTTTGAAGTGAATAGTAGTCAATCTTGTTGTCATATAACCAAGTATAACGAGGCATGATTGAGCCAGCAGTTACTTCGCGAGGCTCAAAGAAGTGACGATAATGCCACATATCTGGATACTTACCACCAACGCGAGCAAGATCTGGACCTGTACGTTTAGAACCCCACTGAAATGGATGATCATATACGAACTCAGCTGCTTCAGAATGTTTACCATAACGAAGAACTTCGTGAGTCATTGGTCTTACTGTCTGAGAGTGACAAAGGTAGCAACCTTCACGGATATAAAGATCACGTCCAAGAAGTTCAAGCGGAGAATAAGGCTTGATAGCATCCATTTTCACAATATATTTATTCGACAACAGAGACGGAACGATTTCGATGGCAGAGCCAACTAAGATCGCAAGAAGGGCCAAGACAGCAAAAATCATCGGCCAGCCTTCAAGCTTACGGTGAGTTTCTGCATTTTGTTCAATTGAAGACTCATCAAGAGCATAAGCTTCAAATACTTCAGCTTCGCCTACTTTTCCTTTTTTGGCCGTTTTGTACAAGTTGTACATCATGATCAAGAAAGAAATCAGAACTAGTGTTCCACCGATGGCGCGAACCCAATACATCGGAACAATTTTAACTACTGTTTCAATGAAGTTTGGATAAACCAAGTGACCATCACTGTCCATTGCTCTCCACATAAGAGACTGAGTTACCCCAGCAACCCACATCGAAATAATGTAGAGAACTAAACCAATTGTTGCTAACCAAAATTGAACGTTGGCCAAAGCTTTAGAGTAAAGTTCAGTATTCCAAAGTTTAGGCACGAGATAAAAAAGAATCCCGGAAATGATCATATAGTTCCAACCGATCGTTCCTGAGTGAACGTGGCCTGGAATCCAGTCGGTAAAGTGAGCAATCGCATTGACTGATTTAATTGAAAGAAGTGGTCCTTCAAAAGTCGACATCCCGTAAAATGTAAGAGAAGTCGCCATGAAGCGAAGACCTGGCTCTGTTCGCACTTTGTGCCAAACGCCTCTGAGAGTCATAAGACCGTTGATCATCCCACCCCAACTAGGCATCCAAAGGGCGACTGAAAAAATCATCCCAAGAGTCTGCGCCCATTCAGGCAAAGTTGTATAAAGCAAATGATGGGGGCCGGCCCAAATATAGATAAACACTAAAGACCAAAAGTGAATGATCGAAAGACGATAAGAATAAACCGGTCTATTCGCAGCTTTTGGAACGAAGTAATACATGAGACCCAAAAAGGGAGTCGTCAAAAAGAAGGCAACAGCATTGTGGCCATACCACCATTGGACCAAGGCATCCTGAACACCAGCATACATGGAATAGGATTTCAAGAAACTAACAGGTAGTTCCATTGAGTTAACGATGTGAAGAACAGCAACAGTGATGATTGTGGCAATATAGAACCAGATCGCCACATAAATGTGACGTTCACGACGTCTAATGATTGTTCCAAAAAAGTTCACTGCGAAAACAACCCAAATTAGTGTGATTGCAATATCAATTGGCCATTCAAGCTCGGCATATTCTTTACCAGTGGTAATACCAAAGGGAAGAGTAAGTGCTGCTGAGACGATAATTAGTTGCCAACCCCAGAAGTGAACGCGGGAGAGGATATCGTTAAACAAACGCGCCTTTAAAAGACGTTGGTGTGAGTAATAGATACCGGCAAAGATCGCATTTCCGCAAAAAGCAAAAATGGCGGCATTAGTGTGAAGAGGACGAAGACGCCCAAAAGTGGTCCAGGGTAAGCCTAAGTTGACTCGCCAATCGGCCAATTGAAAAGCAATCGTGACTCCAAGAAGCATAGCAACTGCTCCCCAGATTACTGTTGCAATGATAAACCATCGGATAATCTGGTCATCATAAGAAAAGGTCTCTAGCCTTCGATTAACAGAAGGTGCATTCGCTTGCGTGGAACTCATTTGCCATCCTTTATTGATGTTGGAGTTGATTTGGATATTTTTTGATCATCTAATAACATTCGAAATCTTGGGGTCTCAAGGTCATCGTACTGCCCTTTTCTGGCAGACCAAATAAAAGCAAAGATAAAAAAAGCACCCAAAAGTAGAGCAAGGGGGAGCAGAACAACTATGACTTCCATAAGCTCCTTAATTTTTTTGTTCCAACGACTGTTGAAATGAGCACAGTCAGAGAACTCAGAGGCATGATGATCGCGGCTACCAAGGGATTAATAAGACCCATGAAAGCAGCGGTAACAGAAAGTGAATTATAGGCCAAAGAAAGAACAAGATTTCGGTGAATCACTTTCATCGTTTCTTCAGATAAGGTGATGAGTTTTTCAACTGGAGCAAGTCCAGGGGTAGTCAAGTAAACGTCCGCAGCTCGAAGTGAAATGTCCATTGCACCAAGGACCGCAACACCCACGTCAGCCGAAGTGAGGGCAATGGCATCATTGGCACCATCCCCTACCATCATCGAAAAAGGTGTGGACTTGATAAGTTGACTTTTCTCTTCAGGGCTTAAATTTGAGAGAGCATTTGAAGTGGGAAGATTAATCGCCGCTGCAATCTTAACTACGGCAGCGGAATTATCACCGGATAAAACTTGAACATTGATTCCATGCTGATGAATATCTTTAAGGGCTTTTTTGGAATCCGACCGAACTGTGTCTTCAATCAAGAAAGTAGCAATTTTAATCGAGTTCTCAAAAACTCCGTCTCGATTAATTTCATAGAAATTATTTTCAATCGTTCCCGAGACACCTTTACCTAGGATCTCAAGATGATCTGCGACAATAAAGGTGCGACAATTTGCAGGCTTCACATATTCTCTGAGAGCAATCGCCACAGGATGCTGAGAATTCTTTTCTAAGTTAAAAATTACATCTTCAATCCTAACAATTGGTTCCTGAAGAACACGAAAATCAGTAATCTGAAGCTTGCCGTGAGTAATGGTTCCAGTTTTATCTAAGAAAATATTTTTAATTTTTGCCATTTTCTCAATCACTTCATCACTTTTAATGATGATGCCTTGCTCAGAGGCTTTGGAAAGAGCCCGAGTAAACGTCAAAGGAGTGGCGAGCGCCAAAGCACATGGGCAAGTGACAATTAAAAGTGTAATCGCCTGCTCTAGGGCAAACTTTGTGTCTCCGGCCTGGTAGAGATAAACAAAAAGGATAATCGACAGCACAAAAACTGCCAGAGTGAAATATTTGGAAACTTTGCTTGTAAGGTCTACGATATGGGAGCGATGGGCCCAACCGTTTTCTACATTTTTTAAAATACTACCAAGTCTCGTCTCTTCTTGAGTTTTCTCGGCCTTGATCACGAGATCATGATCAATGTTTTGGGTACCAGAGAAAACCTTCTGACCAACGGAAACCTTAACCGGCAGAGACTCACCAGTGAGGAGAGAATTATTGAGATTCGATGAACCAGTGATAACCAAACCGTCGGCAGGAATGAATTCCCCTGGGCGGATTTTTAACAGATCATTCACTTTGATATATTTAGGATGGATCTCTTTGAACTCAGAGGGATTTAATTCGTCTGCTTTAAGCACACTCTCACTTTGATAAAAAAAGTGAAGATCTTGAGCAGACAAACCTTTCTCTTGAATTTTTTGAAGAAAGTAGCGGGACATTAAAAGTAAAAAGACGAGAGTTGTAAGGGAATCAAAATAATTCTCAGGAATTCCATTCGCGAGATTATAAACACCCATCACACCGCCCACAATCAAGGCAAGAGATATGGGGATATCAATTGAGAGTGTTTTATTCTTAAGAGCATTCCAAGCGTTTTGATAAAAGGGAAAAGCGCTGAAGGTGAAAACCGGAACAGCGAACGCAACTGTGAGAGAATTAAAAAGCTGGGCAAAAGTATCTTCGGCACCACCATAAAGGGAGACAGCATAGATCATGATATTTCCGGCGGCCGCACCGGCCACACCAATTCGAATGAGTGCTAATCTTTCTTCTTTAACTTTTAAACTGGCCGCGTCCTGGTTTTTTCTTAAAGGATGGGGTCTATAACCAAGGTTATTAAATTCTCGTCCGACCTCCGAGAATTTGCCATTTTCTTTCAGCACAACTGTGGCGACTGATCGCTCTAAATCCAATTTAGAAGAAATCACGGTAGACAAAAATTCTGGCAATTTTTCGATCAACCAAAGGCAAGCCAAACAATGAATGCCCTCAAGATAAAATTCCATGGTTTTCTCGCCATAAGAGCTCAGATAACTATATTCAGCGAGAAATTCTGGATCATCTAAAAACTGGAATTGCGAGGATTTTATTTCAACTGGAGAGCGGCGCTTATAGAGACCAGATTGCTTTTTAATGTCATAATAAGATTCAAGCCCTTTTTGGTGAATGATATTATACACTGTTAAACATCCGTAACAGCAAAAGGCCTGAAGCTTTTCAACATCGTCTTCGTTAAATAAAGCCGATATGGCAATTTCATCACAATGTACGCAAGATTTCATATGAACCATCAATATATGTAATATCACTAAGTAATCTAATGCCTTATCCTAGCAAGCATTGGGGAGTAAAATAC
Organism: Bacteriovoracaceae bacterium; assembly: GCA_947448095.1. Taxonomy (GTDB): domain Bacteria; phylum Bdellovibrionota; class Bacteriovoracia; order Bacteriovoracales; family Bacteriovoracaceae; genus Peredibacter. Next base: position 12,828 of record CANFNN010000027.1, read on the forward strand.
TGATATATATCAGGTTTTAATAAAATATTAATAAAGTGACTTTTATCATGTGTGCCACTGGGGTCTCAAGACCAGCTAAAGTTTTCTGAAACGACGAGTATAAATGATAAAAGTCAGGATTATTTGTCTTCTCCATGCTATGTTGACTTCAACACGGAACAAATCAGGGGTCTCTTTTGAAACTAAAAAATATTGATTGTGAACACTGTGATGCTCGAGGAAAAGGTATATTCTGCGAACTTGAGCAGCTTTCACTCGCCCAGGTCTCTGAACGCAAGGTTATGAACGCCTACAAAAAGGGACAAACCATTTTCTTCCAAGGGAACCCTCCTTTTGGTCTTTATTGTGTTAGCAGTGGAAAAATCAAGGTTTCTAAAATTGGAAATGACGGAAAAGAATCCATTATACGTATCGCATCAGATGGCGATGTTCTAGGGCACAGAAGCTTATTTAGCAGTGAGAACTACACAGCAACGGCCACTGTGATTGAAGACGCCTCAATTTGCTTCATCGACAAAAAATTTATTTATCAGGCGATTCAAGATGAACCAACAGTGGCCTTGAATCTCATCCAAAAACTAAGTAAAGAGATGGGCTCAGCTGAGGCAAGATCAGCATCATTATCACAAAAGAACGTCAGAGAAAGATTGGCAGAGCTTTTTTTAATGCTCAATAAGTCTTACGGTGTTCAAGAAATGAATCGCACCAAATTGGACATTAAACTAACTAGAGAAGAAATTGCTTCCATGGTGGGAACTGCTAACGAAACGGTGATTCGGTTTATTTCTGAATTCAAAGATGAAGGTCTAATCGAGCAAGATGGCAAAACGATCTATATTCTGGATGAAAAGAAACTATTAGAATACGCTAACTTGAACTACTAGTTTTTACTGATCTCGATCATGTTTTTTCGGATTCATTTGGATTAGAATCCCCGAAATGAACGCCAAGATTAAAACTCTCACCAACCAACAGGTTAAATTTCTCAAGAAGAAATTTGTACCGCTTAAATTTAATGCTGATTTTCATCTCGTCTATGAATCTCAAATCCCAAACACAGGGATCGTTCTGCTCGATGGGCAAATAAACTTCATTCACAAAAGAAAGAAACTTGCCCACGTAGGGAAAGGACTTATCTTTGGGATCTATGAACTCTTGAATAACATTCCTTCCATGCATGGATGCTTAGTTCTTGGTAATTCGGAACTAATCATGATTCAAAAATCTGATATTCTTGACGCCATGGTCGCGAAAAACTGTGAGCTTTTTGACATCATTAAAGACCATATCGACTAGTCAAAACCTGATATTAATCATAAAACATCCAAATCTGGCCTATGTCTGATGTGAATCCCGAGCGATAACGTTACTCCATAAAAAGATCCAAGGAGGATTTATGAAAACACTTACTGTAATTATGGCCGCCGGTTTATGTCTTAATGTTTATGCAATGAAACAAGAAGTTGTAGAGGCTCCTGTTGACCACATCTTTATTCCAAATGGTTTTGATAATAACGACCATGTCGAATTAGTTGTAACGGGAAAATTCCCTAATCCGTGTTACACACGTAATAAATATGATGTAAAAGTTAAAAATGATATCATCAATATTGATGTAACTTCTCTCTCAATGGATGATCCTGCCTATACAAAATGTGAACCGATGAAAATCCCTTTCACAGAAGTTGTTAATATTGGAAGCCTTCAAGGCGGCGACTATAAAGTCATCGTTAACCAAGGTGGGAAATACGAGCAAAAAGAAACTATAACTGTTTCAACGGCTAGCTCAGACAGCATTGATGATAACATCTATGCCATGGTTGATTACATTGAAACTGGCTTTACAGGTGGAGCATCTGGAGATGCAGTTTTAGTTGCTCAGTCTCCGAGTTCTTGCCTTGTTCTAGACAAAGTTGAATATCTGTCAAACAACAAAGATGCTTTGTCAGTCTTACCGATAATGAAGAAAATTTCTTCAAATTGCCCTGAAAAAAGAGAAAGAATTGAGATTCCAATAAAGTTCGATCCAGCTAAATTTAAATTCTCACAAATTTTATTATTTGTAAGAACAATTGAAGGCCGATCTGTTAACACCTTAATTTCTCGCTAGAATTAAATTCGCCCGACCCTAAAAAAGTCGGGCTTTTTTTAAGGATAGAGTCATGGTAGTAAAAAAAATCATCGACCTTCTTTTTTATCCACTCGAGAAATTTTTAAAATGTGTCGGCTCCGTTCTCAATACTTGCCCCACCCAAGACGAAATAAAGAAACTCAAGAAGTCCCCGATCAATCGAAGTACCTACCCAAAAAGCACCAAGACAATTAAACCTAAGCCTAGAATAAAAAAACGAATCCATCCGCAAGGATCGATAAATACCGAAACCAAGATTTTCAACAAACCTAGAAAATAGATTTAATAAAACTAATCGATCTTTTTAATGGATATCTGTGGCAAGAAGGTCTTGATGCTGGAGCGAGAACCCATCGTAAGACCCTTGTTCGAAAGAGTCGCACAGGCAGCGGCAAGACCTAGACGTAACATCTTTTCGCAATTTTTCTCAGACAGTTTACGATTACCCTGAACAAAAGCATGAGCGATTGCACCCACCATAGAATCCCCTGCACCAACAGTTGATTGGACTTTGATTTTAGGTATTTTTCCAAACCAGGCATGATCTTTTGTGATCAAAAGAGCTCCACCTTCAACTGAAGAAATGCATTGCAAAGCAATCAGTGGAGATAGCTTGCGCGCTTCCTTGATCACGTCTTTAATTGAAGAGATCTTTTTTCCAGTCAATTCTTGAAATTCAGTAAGATTCGGTTTGATAAAAAAAGGCTTAGAGCCAAGAACTTCTTTTAAGATTTTGCCTGGCATATCAACAAAAACAGGAATTTGTTTTTGATTAAACTCTTTCACAATCTTATTCACGTAATTTACGGAGACTCCAGAAGGCAAGCTTCCGCCAATAATGACCAGAGAAGGAAGACTGTATTCTAGTAAGTGAAAAAGGGAGACCATTTCCTTTTTTCGAATCTTAGGGCCAGGAAAACTCAACCTCGTCTGCTCATGACTGTTTTTGAGAGAAATAGTGACATTCGTTCTGGTAGTACCTTCAATCGATATAAAATGATGTGGAATATTCTCTTGTCCTAAAAGATCAGAGAATTCTTTCCCAGCACTTCCGCCCAGAAATCCTGTCGCGAGCACATCTGCGCCCAATCGGTGCATAATCCTTGCAGCGTTGATCCCATTGCCACCAGGAAAGCGAGACTCGTTTGAGACGTAGCTCTTTTCATTCGGCACTAGATCAGTCACCGTTCCAGAAACATCGAGTGCCGGATTAGGCGTAAAAGAAATAATCATTTTTTCTTTTTAACGTGAACAGGGCAGGTTGAGTACCCAAGTAAATAGTACGGAGGACACCAGCCAGCGAGGCCTGTTAAAAGGGGAATTATACCTAAATAACCCCACGAGCTTTCAACCCCAACGAGAGCAAAAGCAATCAGACCTACTCCTAGAATAATTCTAAAGGCCCTTTCTATCGGATGAATGTTCTTAGTCATATGTTCTCCTTAATTTTTATATTATCTATTGAAGCATACTGTTTTGCACACTAACATGATTTTCGTGAGCAAAATAACGTGATCTAGATCATGCGTGAGGATGAATCAAAAGATGAGCCTGAACCAGCCTAAATCTAAACATATTCTTATTAGCTTAAAGTTTTTTATTTCAGAGATGTTTACTTTGATCCGGAGTCCGGTCTTCATTCTCCTGACCATCTTAGGCAACTCTCTCATTGGACTTTTTAGTCTGGTCTTTTATTTCTTTGAGTCAGACATCAATCCAAAAATTCATGCTTTTATGGATGCCCTCTGGTGGGGATTTGCCACTGCTACCACGACTGGTTACGGAGACATCAC
>CANFNN010000028.1 GCA_947448095.1 Bacteriovoracaceae bacterium
AATTAAATGGATATGAAATTGATAGTATGAGTGAAGAAGATTTCAAACACATTGGTGGACCGATTCTTCTTAATTACACTAATAACTAGCTTTGTGGTGGACTAAAAAACGAGTCGAATATTTCTTGAATCGATTTTCGATAGGCCGATTTGGGTTTACTAAAGTGATCATAGATATTCTTTTTTAGTAAGAGAATTTCTTTTCCTTGATTCTCTATCAGTTTTTCACCTTGCTCATTCTTTGAGGCCAGGGGAAGTTTATCCATCAGAAGATCTTTGAGTTTGGTCAGGCGTGAAGCATCATTAGTCAAAAAAGTGAAGTGCTCAAAGGATACGTCTTTTTTGGCGGCATTACCCCGAGGAAGAAAGTTTGCGTCGTTGGATTGACCATCTATATATTCTTCAAAACCTTTAAGGTCCTCATCTGGAAGAGTTTTAATAAAAAAATTCTTCTTATTCATTTTTTTCTGCCCTTATTAAGCGATTCAATATTGAGCGATAAAACTGCAGCTCTTTATCAAGCTCATGTACTTTGCGGTGAATTGAACTGTAGCTCTTGGTTGTCTCGGTTACAAATTCTGCATCTGCATTCTTAATTTCTTGCTGTAATAAAGCATTACGTTGAAGCAGATGAGATTCCTTCACATTTAACTTTGAATCTTTCTGATAAAAAAAACGTGGCAATTCTTCTATTGATTTTACCGTTGGCATGAGGGTAATGGTTCTCTGATGGTCAGTGATCAAATAGACGGGATAGGGAAATTTGTAGGAGATATTATTGATGGAGAAGTAGTTTTCTATCAAACCGATAATTTCTCGTTGTTGTTCCAAATCAAGTTGCTTCAAATTTAATGCTACCGGATGTCTGGTATTCATATCCTCATTCAGAAAATTCTTCAAATCTTCAAGCTGAATGGCATTGACGTTAACATGTTGGTAGATTGGCAAGCTCATACCTCCATTATTACTAGGTTTTGGCTTTATGTCGTGGTTTAATTAAAGAGATGAATAGCTCTTTCAGATAAAAACAGTCGGAGAATATGATTAAGCTGCATCTTCCATTCGTAAATCTTCCCCATGAATTCGTAGCTTTATTAAAAGCTAATCATACAATTACCAATTCGCCTGCACTGATTCTTGATATTATTCGTCCTAATAAGGCTCTGGTTTTTATTCTTGAGACCGCATTTAAAGATTTTGACAGTTCTCGAGGTCTTGAAAAAGTGATTATGGTTCTTGGGTGGGCAAATTTTCGAGAGCGGATGGCCAGTGTGTATGTTTATAAGTCTCTTTATGGAGATTTTCCTTCAAAAACAGATATGGAATTAGTCGACGATATAAAATTAACAGAAAGTCGCTATACCGATCATTCTGTGAACAGTTTTTCTCGACTCTTTCTTCTTGGTTTTTATCTGAAGCTTGCTAATTTAGAAATTCAGCATGGAGAACAAAACAAATTTGAAGAAATTAAACTCCCAGCAGATTTGGAAGATTTTCTAACGCTCTCTGAAGGTCGCTCAGAGAGAATTGATTGGCTAATTCTCCTCTTACTCCATTTGAAATCCTCTTTTGGTGATAAACAGTTAATGAAGTATTTAGTGGATGGTAAAAAATTTGAAGAGCTTTATTCTTTAATGTCAAAAGATGATCAGGTAGTAATGGGCAATAACTTAATGGCCTATGGAGCAAGTATTCAGGAATCGGATGTCTTTCTCTATGAAAAAGTTTAGGAAAAAATATGTCTAAAAATAAAGTTAAAGATCTTTTTGAAGAAATCTCAAAAAAATCCGGTATCTCTGAGGTGATCATCAATAATCTGGATAATGTTTACGTCGAAAAAGACGGGGAATTGATCAGAATTGATATTAAGTTTACCCAAGAAGAAATTGAAGATTTTTGTCAGGATCTTGCTCAGTTTAATCGTAAAGTTTTCAATTCCGATAATCCAATTATGGACGGTAACTTGCCGGATGGAAGCCGCCTAAACTTTATTCATAAAGACTATACCAATAGCTGTCACGCGATTACGATTCGTCGTTACATGAAAAGTATTAAAACCTTTGATGGCTCACCGGATATCTTTGGGCTAAATCAAAATTGGACTTTCTTTCTTAAAACTCTAATTAAAGCAAAAGTGAATATTGTAGTGGCCGGGGGAACAGGAGTTGGTAAAACAACCTTTCTCAATTTACTACTTCAAGAGATTCCTCAAAAAGAAAGAATCGTCACGATCGAAGATACTCGAGAGTTGCAATTTAATCTACCGAACGTCGTGAGACTGGAAGCTCGACCTGCCGTCGGCGAACAGAAGGGTCTATCTATTAGAAACCTCCTAAAAAATACTCTGAGAATGCGTCCTGACCGTATTATCGTGGGAGAGTGCAGGGGGGAGGAAGTCTTTGATCTTCTGCAGGCCATGAATACTGGGCATGAAGGCTCCATGACTTCAATTCATGCTAATACTCCTGGTGAGTGCCTTATGCGCTTAGAAAATCTCTACTTGCTCTCGGGTTATGATTTACCCATTAAAGCCTTACGCTACCAAGTTTCTAGTGCTGTTGATTTCATTATTCAAATTCGCAGAGATAAGGATGGCAAACGTATCGTTTCCCATGTGACGGAGATCGCTAATATGGAAGGAGATAAGATCCTCATGCAAGACGTGGGGTCCTATAAAAATGGTGAATTCAAATTTACTGGTCTCGTTCCAAGTTGTGCCGAGAGACTTCAAAAGGCAGGACTTCCGAAAGATTTTTTCGTTGGGACATAAGAATTCCTAACTTCCAGGATAAAATCCAAGACGTTAGGAATCGATTTGAAATTAGAGTTTTTGTCCCTGAATGATCTTCACTAATCTTCTGACATTTTCTTCTGGAGTCTGAATCAGGACTCCATGCCCAAGTCCCGCAGTCCATCGTTTAAAATCAAGTCCACGATCACGGAGATCCTGATAATAAGCATGCGCCTTCTTTTCCATGAGCTCAGTTGGTAAATGCAACCACGCCGGATCCAGATTCCCCTGGATAAAGACGTTGGGAGGAAGAAGCTTTTGAATCTCCACCAAATCACAACGCCAGTCTACGCCAATGACATCTATGCATGAAAGATCGAGTGCTTTGATGTGTCCTGCCTGAGTGTGTTTAGAATAATAGATAATTTTTGTCTTAGGAGACTTCGCCTTAAAGGCTTTAAGGAGCTCTGTAATCTTGGGAACAATCGTCTCTTTATAATCGGCGACACAAAGTTCACCAGCCGCAGTATCAAATAGGGCAATCGCTTGAGCGCCATTATTTGCCTGCATCAGCATTTCTTCTAAAAGTTCAGGCATTAGCATCTTGGTAAAAGCTTCAAAACGGCCATCATAGAGACCTTGTTTTGCAGAGACTAGGTTACCTGCATGCGAGCCTTCTACAGCGTAGGTATAAAGAGTGAAGGGGGCTCCGACGAAGCCAAGCAGAGTCACATCATGAGGAAGGCGCTCACGAATCAGTTTACAAGCATCACCTTGGAACTTATAGAATTCTTTGCCGGGAGCTACTATTTTAAGTTTTTTAATATCTTCAGTTGTTTGAAGATGCCATTCAAGAACTGGGGGACCAGATTTATACGATAGTCCCATGCCAAGTTGCTCAAGAGGAAATAATAAATCTGAAAATAAAATCGCCGCATTAAAACCGAAGTCTTGAATCGGTCCCAAAGTAACTTCACAAGCAAGTTCTGGATTTTTACACATGGTCATGAAGTCAGAGTTTTTCTTAATCCCTTGATAGTGAGAGTGATAACGTCCTGCTTGACGCATGAACCATACAGGGAGAAAGTCTTTACGGTTTTCAAAAATATCCATTTTAATTTCCTTTGAGTTCTAATTTATAGCCGATGCCACGCACAGAGGTGATCTTGATTAGACCAGCTAAATCGGATTCGGCCCATTTTCTAATTTTAACAATATAATTATCGATCGTTCGATTGGTAGGGAAGCTATCAACTCCCCATATCGACTCAATCATTTCATCACGAGATACTACTTCGTTTTTACGTTCTAAAAATAATTCTAAAATCGCACATTCTTTTTGGCCAAGTGGACTTATTGTCCCCGCACCGTCCTGAATTTCAAAACGTTTTGGCCAGAAGATGAGTTTACCAAAGCGCATTTGATCTGGATTATGCATCGTAAACTGACGTGACTTTAAAATTCGGTCAAGCCTGAGAGTTAGCTCCTTGAGCTCAAAAGGTTTTGTGATGTAGTCTTCAGCGCCTAGTTCTAATCCTTCCACTCTAAGGTAGGGATCATTGAGGGCCGTACAAAAAAGAAGGACACAATCTTTTCTCTGAGCTCTGAATTCGCGTGCCAAGTCAATGCCTGAGCCATCAGGAAGTCCGATATCTAAAATTGCAATAGCAGGACCAAGTAGCTTAAATTTTTCTCTGGCTTCGGCACAAGTGACGGCGAGTTCTACTTGGTATTTTTTTGCCAGAAGATAGTCTCGTAGTGTTTGTCCCAAATTGGGTTCATCTTCTACCAACAGAAGAGGTAAGTTAGACATCACTTCCACCCTCAGGAGATTTAAAAGAGAGTTTTAACTTTAATCTGTCAGTATTGATGATCTCAAAAGAGCCATCCATTTTTCGCATTAAGTTTTTAATCAGATAAAGGCCTACACCAGTACCTTTAGTGGAATTGAACTTATAAAAAAGCTCTCCTAAGCGACCCGAGTTACCTTGAAACTTTTTACCTTGATCATCATAAGTGAGCGCAACATGGGGCCCCACTTTTGAAGCCGAAATAATCACTTTCTTCGATTCTGGATTATGCCTAAGGGTGTTTTCGAATAGGTTTCTAAAAATAACATTTAAGGCAAGTTCATCCGCCATGACTGCCTGGGCTTCTTCAGTAATCTGTAGGTCTAGCTCAAGCTGAGAAGCCACTTTTTGTTGATGCCGTTTTAAGTAACGTTCAAGACTAATCGGAACAAGTGTAAGGGTTCCACCTTGTTCAATTCGAGAGAGTTGAAGGCTTTTTTCTAATTCTCCTTCAAGCTTAGTGGTATCTTCCACTAAGCGTCCTGCTAGTTTTGAGAGTTGTTCATGAGAGTGAGTCTCGTCTTCGATGAGATCTTTAATCACTTCCACCTGCAGGCGCATACTCGCCAAAGGTGTTTTTAATTCATGAGAAAGAGAAGCAAAAAAAGCCTGCATTGCCTTGGTTTTTCGCATGTCTCTGAAATACATGTAAAAAAGTGAAGCACCTAAAAGAATCAGGAAAATGAAAAAGAATGATCCTTCCCACTTCATCATATTTAGAAATTTTGCAGGCGAACCGAGCTGAGGAAGATTCAGTTCATTTAATGTCGTGTTAAGTTTGAACACGAGATAAAGCCACCAGGAACCAAGTCCTAAGAGCATAAAGACCCATAATAAGGTCAGGCCATAAAACCACGGTTTAGTTCGGTTTAATTCCATAACCTATTTTTTAAGTCCTCAATGACTTTTTCATCATGAGCAAGACTTCCAAAACCTACTTCATAGGCATTGGGAGCGAGGTAGATTCCTTTTTCAAGCATAGTTTTGAAAAGGCTAAAGAAGCGCTCATTCATATTCTTAGGAAGCTGATTGATGTTGCTTAACTTATCGTGAGTGGAAATAGGATAAAAAAGCGAGCCGTATTGGATCGTTTGATAATCTTCAAAGCCATGGGCGTTCATCCACTCAGTCATCGTTGCCACAACTGCTTTGGTATTTTTTTCAAGTTTCACGTAAGCATCGGGAGTGAGTTTTTTCAGTGAAGTTAATCCAGCTACCATCGCAACTGGATTTCCCGAGAGAGTTCCTGCTTGATAAACAGGTCCTAAAGGTGCCAAGTACTGCATGACCTCTTTTTTACCGGCCATGGCACCAACAGGCATACCGCCACCGATGATTTTTCCGTACGTCACGATATCAGGAATAATTTTTGTGATTCCGGCCATGCCATCAAATCCCATTCTAAAGCCTGAAATAACTTCATCAAAAACAAGCAATGCCCCGTGTTTAGTACAAAGATCACGAAGGCCTTGAAGAAAACTATTTTCTTGAATCAATAGACCGTTATTTGCTGGGAGTGGTTCAATGAAAATGGCAGCAATTTCATTTGGGTGTTTCGCAAAAGCTTCTTCAACTTCCTTAAGATCCCCTAATTCACAAACGAGAGTGTCACCGGCCTGTTGTTCAGTCACGCCTTTTGAGGAAGCCTCAGAAGTGCCTGCCAGACCAGAGCCAGCTTTAATGAGCATGGCATCCATGTGTCCATGGTAGCATCCATTAAATTTGATAATTTTCGGGCGACCAGTAATTCCGCGTGCCAGACGAATCGCTGTCATCACGGCTTCAGTTCCAGAACTCATGAAACGAATTTGTTCAATGAACGATATTTTACCTACGATAAATTCGGCTAGCTCAAGAGAATATTTCTCACAAGCACCAAAAGTCCATCCATTATCAAGTGCCTTGATGATGGCTTCTTTTACATCCTGGTCCTGATGACCAAGAATGAGAGGACCAAAACTCATACAGAAATCGATATAGTTTTTTCCGTCTTCATCAGTGATGTAGGCACCCTTGCCGTGATTGATAAATCTCGGAGTAGTGTGCAGCCCTTTAAAAGATCTTACTGGGGAGTGAACTCCACCTGGAACAAGACGAAGTGATTTTTCAAATAATTCATTTGAGTTCATAAAATTCCTGCATGCTTGCTAGGGGATGGATATTCACCCCTGCTTTTTGAAATTCCTGCCAGGTTTTACCCAGACCACAACAGTGCTGAGCATCCTTAAGGAAAGGAAATTGAGTCAGATAGATTTCATATTGCTGAAAGCTTGTCCAAAGACAGGCCCCAACATTCTCTAGTTCGGATGAAAAATTCGCCGAGACTGGTTGAGTGGATCTCTCGTAGCAGCCTACGACCAGTCCTAGGTCAGTGGTGGCCTGGTGGTGAGAAAGAACAGTCCAATCTTGAGCAATTGAGGGATGAAGCATTTTTAAAACTTCAGAGTGTTTTAAATCAATTAAGTCTTTGGTTCCCAGTGAATCACTGGTGCCGTTGATCCATACGCCTTCGGCGCAGAGTTTTTGAGCTGTTTTGGTGCCAGCTGCCCAAATCCCCTCAGGCCCAGAGGCCAGAGAAGTAAGTAGAGTAGGCACAGTATAGCGAGAGGTGACGAAGACATGTTTATTGGTGAGATTCAGATTTTTTGCTTCAGGAGTTTTGACTAATAACTCATCATAAACCACATCAGTTCTTTCACCGCGAGGCAGACCAACGAAGAGTTTCTTATTCTTTTCCATTGTGAATTTTGAAGCACCTTCAAGCCACTTCGTGTCCACACGCTTTCCATCCACTTCACCAGCGTGAACATGTAAAAAAGTGTCGCCGACTTTTTTCACATGAATCCCCACCGCAAGGTGGCATCCGCCACCGAAGGCCTTGAAGGCAACTCGCTCACGAGTGACTTCTTCAACGGTATTTTGGTGATTGAGTTTTGCTAAAATGGCGGCAAGCTTTCCTGAGTCGTTGCGGTCTTCACGCATTTCAATGCCCAAAGCTCCTTGAGAGGCAGCTGATGGGAAAACACTTTGCGGAAGAATAAAATAATTAAGACCTTCAAGAAGTCCCTCTAATTCAATGCGGGATTTCTCACCATGGGCAAGCCTTTCAAGTCCGGCCAAGGCCAAAGTGATGGCGTGGTACTGACCATCTTTCAATTTTTTAATTCTTGAATTCACGTTTCCGCGCAATGTTTCGCAGCGGATTTTAGTGTCTTCATTTTTTAAGCGAGGCAGATAGTTTTTCAGTGAAAGAGTGAGGTTGGCTATTCTTCTGGGAGAAGAAGTTCCTACAACGAGGTCTCCTTCCCAATTTTTTAACTCTTGAATGTGATGCTTTGGCATTAAGAGAATATCGTGTGCAAATTTTCTTTCCGTGATGGCCGCGAGCTTAATCCCTGGGGGTCTTTCTGAGCCCAAGTCTTTATAGCTGTGAATAACAAAATCCACTTCACCCTTGAGAAGAGCTTCATCTAATTCTTTGGTGAAGAAATCTTTTCCCTCAAGCTGCCACAAGGGTTTATTGGTGATTTGATCACCCTGAGTTTGTATCAAAACAAGCTCAAACTTTTCACCGGAAATTCTTTCCAGTTCATTCTTCATTAATGTCGATTGAGTCACTGCTAGAAGTGACCCGCGGGTGCCGATTTTGTAGGTGGTCATAATGCCTAGAGGTATCTCATATTCGGCACGCTTTGAGGAGCAATTACGGAGGCTGCTTGCTTTAATTTCGCCTGAAAAAGAGATTTGCGTTTTTGAGTCAGATCTAACATTGCTTTTCGCGCAAGTTCGATCTGTTGTTGTTTTTGGCCTTCCATGATGGCGCCTTCGCTCAGAATATCATCTAGACGCACAACACCTTCTTGGAGTGTAAGGTCTGTCTTGATCGCTGAGGGGCTACCAAGGTCAACAAATTGGCGAGAGCTATGAAGGGACTTCCAGTCTTGAAAGAATTTTTCGTCGAACAATATTTCGTCTGTACCAACGGTATTAGCAATATAGGCTTCGTTCACTAAGTTGTGGCGATCGTCCCAAGCAATGATGTTGAGGTTATGAATTTTAGCAAGCTCAAGAGTTTTCGCAGTATTTCGAGCACAAATTGAAACTTGAGCTTTCTTTTTAAATTGGTTGATCAAATCTTCGGCCATGGCACCCGAACCTATCACCACCACATGCGAAGCTTTCGCTTTTTGAATTAGGTGGCGACGAGTCAAAGAGGCATAGGTTTTCTGAGAGATTCCAATCAAATGCTGAGTGCGGATATCTTTGGCGTCTTTGAAAAGTTTTTCAAGAATCAAAAGCAGTTTTGTATCTTTATTTTCGATTTGAGCATAGGTTTTATAAGCTTCTTTAAACTGACCTACGATTTCATTTTCTCCAATCAATTTACTCTTCAGACCACAAATTGTTTCCAGTAAAAACAAGTAGGCTTCGCTGCTAGAAAGTAATTCATTAGCAGGTAGCTCCTGACCTTTAAAAGGGGAGCAATTAAACGCGAGCACTAATGAGCGCTGACACGTTTTAAGGATGAATGAAGAATCCTTCAGTTCGCTTTCAAGGTTGGTCCCTGAACTGAAGTTCCAAAGTTTAAGCCCATCTAACATGTGGTAAGAATAAAGAATTGGGAGTAGTAAATTGTCACAGAAATGTCATAAATGACGGAAAACTTGAGAAAGGGCCAACTAAATTTTGTCTAGCGTCATCCCTTTTCTTGACGTATTCTTCACAGTAACATTATGAGATCTTTGCTATATCTTTCAGCACCTTGGAACTACTCATGTCAACGTGGATAAAAAGTCGATTTCTGGCATTTGACCGTAAGGTCGATGGTGCCGTCACGTTCTTTGTTCAACACTATGGAAAAACTAAATTCATGGTGGCGATGTCCAAAAAAGCACAGTACTTCGGTCTGGAGAATTTGTTTCTCAAGGGCCCCAAGGCGTTTGTTTACTTTTTTATATTTTATTTGATCCGTGACACTATTCTTTACATTATCATACCGATCGGTTTTGCTAAATGGATAGACTAGGCATTTAAGGAGAGTTGATGGGAGCCTTCACAATTATCTATACCCTACTTGGGGGTTTAGGAATTTTCTTTTTCGGCATGAAGTTCATGTCCGATGGTCTTCAGGCGGTTGCCGGGGACGTAATTCGAAAAATCATTAATTCATTAAATAACAACCGCTTTATGGCAGTTGGTGTTGGTTTACTAGTTACCTGTATTATTCAGTCTTCTTCCGTGACTACCGTCATGACGGTTGGGTTTGTGAACGCGGGCCTCATGACGTTGAAGCAGGCGATCGGTGTGATTTTTGGGGCGAACATTGGTACTACGATCACTGGTTGGATTATCTCTCTTAAATTAGATAAACATGCTCTTCTTTTAGTGGGAGTCGGTTTTATTCCAGGTCTGTTTTCGAAAGCTGAAAAGTGGCAGCACCTAGGGCGCGCACTTGTTGGTTTGGGATTTGTTTTCATTGGTCTGCATTTTATGGGTCAGGCATTCGCTCCACTCAGAGAGAATCCAGGATTTCTTGAATCAATTTCTTATTTTACCGGAGAATCATTCGGAAGTTATTTTGCCTCGATTGTCATGGGCTGCTTACTGACCATGATTGTTCAGTCATCGGCTGCCATGCTGGTGATCACGATGGCGCTTGCGACCGCCGGAATTATTCCATATCACACAGCGATTGCACTCTTACTAGGTGAGAACATCGGCTCAACCATCTCGGCCATCTTGGCCTCGATTGGAACCAATGTGAACGCCAAGCGAGCAGCTCGCGTTCATGCTATTTTTAATATTCTCAGCGTCGTCATAGTATCCTTAATCCTTCCTTACTTTATTCAAGCAGTGGATGGATTGATTCCACTTGATCCTGCGTTCAGAGACGTCGACGGAACATTTCCCAACGTTTCTCATCACCTCGCGATGGCGCATACGCTCTTTAACGTTGGGGCGACAATATTGTTTCTCCCTATGATTAATTTGCTCGCGACTTTAGTTACGAAGATCACTCCCGATAAAGATAACGAAAGAGAAGTGCCTCATCTTTTAGTCTTGGGTGACCCATCGAATATGCTTCCTGCCGCTTCAATGGCGCAAGCCGAGTCAGAACTTCGTAAAATGAAAGATATTGTAGAACGGATGTATAAACTGAACCGTGAGTTTTGGTCTGCAGCTGACTATGATGCTAAAAAACTGGCGAAAATAATTGATTACGAGCGCATCACTGACAACATTCATAAAGAGATCACGGTTTTCCTTTGTTACGTCATGGAAAAGCCAATGTCTCATCATCAGTCTGAGCAAATTCAATCAATGATTAAAATTGCTGATGAACTTGAAAGTGTTGCTGATTATATTGAGAGACTTGCCAATTACCGTGATCGTTTTAAAAAAGATGAAGTTTTAGTCGGTGAGAGCCGTAACGAATTTTTTCAATTCTTTGACGATGTTTGGGATTTCTTTGAGTTCGTTGGTAAAGGTCTAGAAGACATTGATGTACTCGATATGCAGAAAATTGAATATAAATCGAACGAGCTTCAATTGTGGGCAGACTCGATGAGAGAAAAGCATTTGGACCGTATTTCAAAGGGAATCTATCCTCCTGTTACGGCCCTGACCTATTCAGATATGGTTGTGGCACTTAGAAAAATTCGCGCTCATACCTTTTTAATGGCCGGAGCAATCGAAAACTTTCATTCAAAACACGAATAACAAAATCATGTGCCATATCACTTAGTGGTGTGGCACATTTCTAATCGCACTCACCAATTCTTTAAAACTTTGCTCCGTTCTTCTTTCAACTCTATAAATTAATGCAAGCTCATCTTTAAATGTAGGCGCATTTGCCACTGGTTTGATTTTTTCAGAAAGTGCAGCGACGCGAGTTGGAAGTATCGCAATACCGGCCTTGCTCTCACATAAATGACGAATCACTTCTAAGGATGAGGAATGAATCTCTCTCTTGTAATCAAAAGTTTTTCGCATATTTTTTAAAAGTGTCTGAGACTGCTTAATTTCTGGATCAAGAATCAATACATTTCCCTTGTAGGCCGGGTGCTTAAAGAGCGTTACTTCATCAGTCAAAAGTTTATGAATGACTAGGTCTGGGTGTGGAATTGGATTGATCACTAGCCCAAGATCACAGCTGCGACTAATGACTTGCTCGGTAATTTTACGAGACAGGTCGTGAATGAGATTGAATTCAAGCTCCGGAAACTTCTCAAGAAGCCCAGGCAGAAATTCTCCTAAAGTATATTGAGCAACTGAAGTATGAACGCCTAGAGAGTAGTGGCCCATGGGCTCTTTTTGACCTTGAGCAATCATACGTGTGTCTCGCTCCCATTCAACGAGCATCCTCTCACCAATTTGAAACAGCCCTTCGCCCTGACGGGTAAGACTGGTGCCCTTGCGCGACCTTTCCAGAAGAATAATACCTGTCTTTTCCTCCAGGCGCTTTAAGGCCAAAGTGATTGAGGGTTGTGTGACTCCAAGTCTCTCTGAGGCTCGAGTAATGTTACCCGTTTTAGCAACTTCGAGAAAATATTTAAGGTCTGTCAGATTATCTATCATTAAAAATACCTATGCTATTCATTGTCATCATTAATTAGAACTATGGATCTTGAAACTTTATAAATGATATCAGGGAATTTATCAAGGGGTATGATTTTGGATACGAGAAGATTTTTTTTACAAAAAGCTGGCCTCACAGGACTTTCAACTATTTTCGCTCTTAAAAGTGCTCAGGCAATGGAGGGATGTGATTTTTCTCAGACACCTGTACAGCCATTAGGCCCTTTTTATCCTAGTTCTTTTGGACTGGATACGGATGTTGATTTGACAAAAATCAATAACCATTCCGCAAGAGCTTCGGGGAAATTAGTTATTGTCTCTGGTGTTGTTCAAGATGATTTATGTCGTCCAATTCAAGGAGCAATCGTCGAAATATGGCAGGCCTGTCATACTGGTAAATACAATCATCCATCGGATACATCTGATAATTTTCTGGATCCAGACTTCCAGTATTACGGAACCATGAAAACAAATGAAAAAGGTGAGTACCTCTTTAAAACCATTAAGCCCGGTTCTTATCAGGCAAATGAAACATGGATAAGACCTCCCCATATTCATTACAAGGTTAGTCTCAGAGGCTATCAAGAATTAATCACACAATTATATTTTGGAGGAGATTCCCTCAATCAGCGTGATCGTATTCTCCAGGAGCTGTCTGGTGCAGACCAGAGGAAAGTGGTTGTCAATTTTGATCGACGGGAAATTAACGGAGAGGACGTTTTGAGTGGCGTTTTTGATATTACTCTTAAAAGCGTTTAATTGGCATGAGTGGGTAGAGGGAAGCCTCTACCTATCTTAAGTTACAAGTTTTTCGAATTCTTATTTCATCCAGGTTATTGAAAATGAGCTCGGTTACGGTCTGGACATTTTCAGAGTCTTCCTGCATCTTCCATGTACCTTCGAGCCCGTCATTCCCCCAACCGTTACTTCTATCTAGTACTAAAGTTGTGACTCCATCTTTTAAAATAAGCTGCTCGTCTTGAATCGTATAGGTGAATTGTTTTTCGTCCGAAATCTCCAGATCACAACTAAGTTCCTGATCATGGTCCGAATCAAGGGACTGCTCGACTAAGATCAATTGACTATTTTCAATTGAGATTGGAGTGGTGATTTCTGCGATATATTTTTTTCTGAATTCAGTTGTCTCAATTGCATCTACCTTCAGTGTTTCTGAAGTCTCACACAAAGTAATTTGATTGCTGCCTGCGCGACATTTTCCAGGTCGAATTCGAGTCGATTCGTTACACGCGGTCAGAATTAAAAGAGCAAAAAGAAGGGTCACTGTTTTCATACCGGCATCTTAGCCTTTTTGCCTTTAATCCGGGCTTCGTTTGAATTTTTTTTACCGTTTTTGACAAGAGTGTCTAGAAGTTAGACACTAAGAATTCATCCGGGAGAATCGATGTTTTCTACATTCTTAACCAGCTTTACTGCTCAATTCGTTGCCTTAGATATTATTGGGGCCATTCCCATTTATTTTTCCCTGACCCATGCTATGGAAGAAGGGGAAAGAAACGTCATGGTCAATAAATCCATGCTAGTGGCATTGGTTGTGGCCTTGGTTTTTATGTTAATTGGGCTGCAAGTTTTTAAATTCATGGGCATTGAAATCTTTGACTTTAAAATGGCCGGAGGCCTAGTTCTCTTATTGATTGCATTGTCTGAACTTGTTGGTGGACCAGAAGCCGAAAAGAATTCTTCTGGCTCAACCGGAATTGTTCCCATTGCAGTTCCTTTAATTTCAGGCCCAGGAGTTTTGACAACCTTAATTCTTCAGGTCAGCACTATCGGCTACCTCATGACATTTGTAGCCTTGGTCTTAAATTATGGCCTCGCCTGGGTGGTACTAAGAAATTCCAGTAAAGTGAAAAACCTTATCGGCAAAGACGGAACACTCATCGTTTCTAAAATTGCTGCACTCCTTCTTGCGGCCTATTCTCTGGCGATGCTTCGTTCAGGCATCTTTGAAGCCATTTCCTTCTGGAAAATGACTTATTAGTAGCGCGTTACGGGAAAGAATCCTTGGTTTCTCACAAAGATTTTGTGAAAATTAAAGCATCACACTAACCGTCAACGAGAGAGAAAAACATGGGATTGATTTTCGCATCTGCCGGGATCTTAGAAAGGTCACGCGGTCTAACTTTTGATGATGTCCTCCTTATGCCTCGCCACTCCGAGATGAATTCTCGCAAAGCTCCACAGCTTGATTCTCAGGTAACGAAAAACTTCAAGCTGAAAACTCCCATCATTTCTTCCAACATGGATACCGTGACGGAAAGTGAAATGGCGCTCAAGATGGCCGAACTTGGAGGTCTTGGGATCCTTCACCGTTTTATGTCTCCAGAAGAACAAATTAATCAAGTGAAACTCATCCGGGACAGAATCAAGGCTTTGGGCCTTCCAGTTGCTGCCAGTATTGGCGTGAAAGAAGATGGTATGAGACGGGCGGATATGCTGGCCGATGCGGGGGTTGATATTTTTACCATCGATATCGCTCATGGTGATTCCGTCATGATGTTTGAAACGCTTGATTACGTGAAAAAAAAATATCCTAAAATTGATGTCATCGCGGGAAATACCGCCATGCCTGAAGGTGTGCGAGGCTTAATCGAACATGGTGCTGATGCTGTAAAAGTGGGTATTGGACCAGGATCGATGTGCACAACAAGAATTATTACTGGTTGTGGCGTGCCTCAATTAACGGCGGTTGCGATGTGTGTGTTTGAAGCACAGAAATATAACATTCCAGTTATTGCTGATGGAGGAATTAAAACTTCCGGCGATATTGTGAAAGCTTTCGCGGCCGGGGCTCAGTCGGTGATGCTTGGTTCAATGCTCTCGGGCTGTCTTGAGACTCCGGGAGAAATTGAAGGTGGGCGCAAACGCTACCGAGGGATGGCCTCTAAAGATGCTCAAGTTTCTTGGCGTGGAGAGCTTCCACAAGGAATGGCAGCCGAAGGTGAGGCGCGCTGGGTAAATTGTAAGGGATCAGTGGAGAACATTGTGCACGAATTGTGCGGAGGCATACGCTCAGGTATGACTTACCTCAATGCCAACGTATTATCTGAAATATACAAGAATGCCCGCTTCATGGAGATGACGGCTTCTGGTATGATGGAGTCCAAACCCCACGGACTTAACCAATAGGTAAACATGTTTTCTGATGAAGTTTTAAATGTTGTTCTCTCTTGCCCTAAACTAGCTGAGAGGCTTGCCTCAAGGCCGGATGATCTTGAGAAAGTGAAAAAAATCTTTAAAGAAATTCACGGCGAGTTCTCACCCACTGTGGTGAACTCTGCCGTGAAGGTCATCGATGCGACTTTTCTGAAACTCTATGATGGTGTGAACCTGGAAGTTTTTCCGGGAACGGACTTTCACGATTTGAAAGAAAAATATCATGTGATTTTGGTGCCCAATCATCAGTCACATGCCGACTATGTGGCTTTGACTTATTCTATGTTTAAGAATTTTGAAGTTGCGATTCGTGTGGCAGCAGGAATTAACTTGAACGTTTTTCCCATGGGACAGTTCTTTGGAAAGGCCGGTGCCTTTTTTATTCGCCGCTCGTTTACTTCAGATCAACTTTATAAAATTACTTTCGAAGCTTACATCTACTACCTTCTGAAAACGAACCAGGTGGTAGAGTTTTTCTTCGAGGGCGGAAGAACTAGAACGGGCAAATTGTTAAAACCCAAATATGGGTTATTTCAAATGCTGCTTGAAAGTCATGCTCAATTAAAAGATTCAAAGCCTTTGATGTTTATTCCTGTTTCTTTGGCCCATGAGCATATTCCTGAAGAGAGGGCGCATGCCAGGGAACTTGGTGGCGGAAAGAAAAAAGCTGAAAACGGTGCTCAACTCTTTAAGCTGTTTAAACTTTTTAACAAACGTCTCGGAACCATTCACCTTCATTTCGGTGAAGGAATAATTGTTGATGGTTTTAAAGGTGAGATTAAAGAAGCCACTCAAAAACTGGCTTTCGAATGTTTCACAGCTGTAGGCCGTGGGATGCCGATTACTCCTTCTTCGCTCTTGGCACTTCTCATGCTGGATGAGCCTTCGGGCGCTTTGACCTGGAAGCAAATTGAAGAGCGAGCGTTGGATGTTGTTCAGTATTGTCAGGCGCTTAATATTCCTCTGACCCCGTCATTAAATTCAGGTGCATTTGAGGATTCACTCAGATCTGCCCTGGATATGTTTATTGGTAATAAAAAAATTGAAGTTTTGAAGCGTGAAAAACTGAATCAGGTTTTTTATTCAATCAAATCTGAGCGGCGAGTAGAAGTTCTCTATCACAAGAATATGATTCTTCATCACTTCTTGGTCTCAGGCATTATTAATTCAACATGGTTTAATGTTTTTAATGGTTCAATTAAAGATGGAATGTCTCTGACTCGCTATCTTCAGGCCAAGCGTAAGGAACTTAAATATGAGTTCTACCTTCCTACTGTTCGAGAAATGCTTCAGGAGGCCCTGA
>CANFNN010000029.1 GCA_947448095.1 Bacteriovoracaceae bacterium
AAAGTCCGACATTTTTTTACGGGCCATACCGTGTTGGCCTGGACCATACGGTTTTCTTTCCAAGGCACCAGCTTTACCAAGGCCTGGAAGTTCAACACCAAGTCGGCGTTGAATTTTGAAGCGCGAGCGCCCCATGTCGATTTTAGCCATAAAATTCTCCTTTAGGCATTAGCAGGAAACATTAAAATATTAAAACTTATCTCCAGGGAGCCTGCATCCTCACAAAGAAAAAAGAGTGGTGGTAGTTATAAGTGAAAATGACCACTTATGGCAAGTGATTCAATCGGTTAATGCAAGGCGTTTTGAAGAATAGTGAGTTTAGGGCGAGTTTTTCAAGAAATCGCGGTATAGTTTACTCATATCCTTAGGAGTTTTTTATGCAAAAGTTAATAATTATCGTGGTCGCCATTACTGTGGGTATTCTGGGCAGTGATTACATCATTAGTAAAAATAACCTGGCCCAAGGTCCAGAGTCTCGCCCGGCTTCTAGAGCTCAGCAATTGGATCAGGGTAGCGAGCAATTGATTGATGAGGATAGTATTGCAACTCTTCAGGCAGCGACTTTACGAGATGCTGAATAATCAGCTTATTTGCCCTGAAGCTTTGGAATTAAGTTAGCCATTTCGATAGCGGCCATGGCCGAATCCCAGCCCTTATTTCCGGCCTTAGTTCCAGCGCGCTCAATTGCCTGCTCAATTGTATCAGTTGTCAGGACTCCAAAGATGGTAGGAACGTGAGTTTTTAAACTGACGTGAGATACGCCTTTAGCTGTTTCAGAACAAACATAATCATAATGAGACGTTGATCCACGAATCACGGCACCCAGACAAATCACGGCATCGTATTTTTTTGATTCGGCTAATGCCAAGGCCGCCAGAGGAATTTCAAATGCACCAGGAACCCAAACTTCATCAATATTTTCTGGATTGATGTCATGACGTTTTAAGCAATCAATCGCACCACCTAAAAGTTTAGAAGTGATGAACTCATTAAAGCGAGCAGACACAATAGCGACTTTCAGTTTGGATGCGTTTAATGAACCTTCGATTTTCATAGTAGTCTCGATTATTGATTGAAAAGTTTTTGTTTTAAAAGGTGACCAAGTTTAGTTTTCTTAGTGAATAGGTACTGCGCATTTTTAGTATTGGCATCAATTTCAAGAGCTGAACGCTCAATTTTGGTGTGCCCAAGTTTAGTCAGACCCTCAATTTTTTGAGGGTTATTAGTCATGAGTTTCATGCTGTCGATTTTAAAATATCTCAGAATCTGAGAGGCCATGGTGTAGTCACGAGAATCAACTGGAAATCCCAAATGGAGGTTTGCTTCCGCGGTATCCATTCCTTGATCTTGTAATTGATAAGCACGGACTTTATTAAAGAGACCAATGCCGCGACCTTCTTGACGAAGATAAATCACAGCTCCTGAGCCTTTTTCTTCCATTGTTTTCATACAAGCAGCGAGCTGCTCTCCGCAGTCACAGCGAAGACTTCCAAGAATATCACCTGTGAAACATTCTGAATGAACGCGAACCAGTGTCTCGGGATTTTGCAATTGAGACGGGTCACCCTTAATAATTGCAACATGCTCTTGCTTAAGGATCGCCGATTTAAACATATACATCTGAAAGTCACCGTACTTCGTAGGAAGAGGGATTGACTCAACAGTGGAGATAAGGTTTTCGTGTTGCTTACGGTAGGTAACGAGTGCATCAATGGAGACGACTTTAAGATTGTGTTTTTCAGCGAGAGTAAGGAGCTCAGGCAATCTTGCCATTGAGCCATCTTCATTCATAATTTCGCAAATCACGCCAACCGGACTCATTCCAGCAAGTTTAGAAAAATCGACAGCAGCTTCGGTGTGACCTTGGCGCTCGAGAACGCCGCCATCTTTAGCAATCAGCGGAAAAATGTGGCCAGGGCGAGTGAAGTCACTGGCCTTGGACTGAGCATCTGCCATGAATTTCAGCGTGTGAGAGCGATCCGAAGCAGAAATTCCGGTATGAACTTTTTCTTTGGCATCAATGGTAACGGTAAAAGCCGTTCCCATGGTGTCGGTATTGGTCTGAACCTGCAGTGGCAGATCTAATCTTTTAGCAATTTCTTGAGACAGGGGAGCGCAAACTAATCCTCGCCCATGAGTGATCATAAAATTGATCGCTTCGGGAGTAATCATGTCTGCAGGCATAATGAAGTCACCCTCGTTTTCACGGTCTTCATCATCCACAACAATAATCATGCGGCCGAGTTTAAGATCGGCTATCGCTGCTTCAATTGAATCTAGGGGACGCAGATTTTTAGTCTTCATACTTCACATCAAAAAAGTTTTTTGCCCATTCTTCCTTCTTTGAGTTTCCATCAAAGCGCAGAAAGTTTTCGATATATTTAGCGATCATATCTACCTCTAGATTAAGATGATCACCAACTTTTTTCGTGCCGAGTGTAGTCTTTTCAAGAGTATGTGGAATGATTGCCACAGTTAGTGAGTTGAGGGTGAGCTTGGCAATGGTTAGACTAATCCCGTCGAGCGTGATTGAGCCCTCTGATATCATGTACTTACGGAGTTCTGCCGGAATACTGACTTCAATCTCCCAGTTTTCACCTGTCGTCTTAATTTGTTTAATTTGTCCCATGGCATTCACATGCCCCTGAACAAAATGGCCTCCCAAACGATCATTGGGTCTGAGCGAGAGCTCTAAATTGACCTTGTCGCCACTCTTGAGCGTTCCGACTGAAGTCTTTTGCAGGGTCATATGAACGGCCTGAACCTTGAAAGTGTCACCATTAATTTGAGTCGCCGTTAGGCAGCATCCGTTGGTTGCGACAGAATCATCAATCTGAATTTCTTTGATTAAAGAAGGAGCCTTGATAATAAATTCTTTTCCTTCAGTATTTTGAACGACGGAAACAATCGTTCCTACTTCTTGAATAAGTCCTGTGAACATAAAAATTCCTTATTTGAGCCGGCCACTGATGAAGAGGTCTTCACCAATCCAGCGCGATTCAGTTTGTGTTAAAAAAGGCCTCTCACTCAATTGAGTTAAACCCAAATCTCCGAGCGCATTTTTGCCGGAGCCCAAAAAGCTGGGACTCATAAAGAGACTGACTCGATTGACTAGCCCTTCTTTTATAAATGAGGAAGCGAGATCTGAGCCACCTTCTAAAAAAAGATTGATCAGCTTACGCTCAAATAAATCTCGCATGGCCTCAGCTAAGGTCTCACAGCGAATGATGTTCTCATTAGGAAATGGGAACTGAAGATCTGTATGAGTGTAAATAAGAGTCTTATGTTTTAATTCATCAGTGAAGAGGTGTGCTGATGGCGGAAGATTTCCTGATCTTGAAAAAATAATCCTAAAGGGTTGTGGCCCTTGGTATTGAGGTAGACGGACATTGAGTTTGGGATTGTCCTGTCGAACAGTTTCCGCTCCAGCTATGACTCCCTGATGAAGTGAGCGCAGCTCATGCACGTATTGACGAGACTTTTCACCCGTTATCCATTGAGATTCACCACTAGGAAGTGCGATCTTTCCATCCAAAGAAGCGGCCAGTTTTAAATGAATGAAAGGCTTTTTATTTCTTTGGGAGTGAAAAAAAACTTCGTTCAGTTTTTCACCTTCGTCACTTAAAATTCCGTGCTCGACTTCGATTCCGCTTGCCCGAAGAAGTTCGACTCCTTGACCATTGACCAAAGGATTCGGATCTAAATTACAAATAACAACTTTTTTTATTTTTTCTGCAATTAATCTCTGGGCACACGGAGGAGTTTGTTTACTGGTGTGGCAGCATGGTTCAAGATTGACATAAATGGTTGCTCCCTCGGGGGACTCGGAGCAGTTATTTAAAGCATCCACTTCCGCGTGATCAAGACCCTGTTGGTGATGATAACCCTCTCCAAGAATTCGGCCCTCTTTTACGATCACTGCACCTACGAGGGGATTGGGCCAGGTGAGACCTTTTCCAAGTTTCGCGAGTTCAAAAGTTTTACGGATAAAATCTTCGTTCTTCATTCTTGGTCCTGAATATCTTTATAAACTTTGCCAACGGGGTTTTGCTTAAGTTCTTCCAAATAGAGATCTAAAGAATAAGAAGGGGCCACACCGAGCCATTCTTTAATCGTTGTATGATTAATATTTTGGTTTAGCCATTTGAAGATACAGGATTGGCGCAGGGATTTTGCTGTCATGTCACTTTTGACATCTTTTCTTAGGTCTTCAAAAAATAATTCAGTTCCTCGAGGAGAGAGACCACCGGCCAGGATCTTATAAGGATTTGCATTGAACAGTAGCTCTTTAATTTCGAGTTCTTCTTTTTTTAACAATTGCTGGTAGTGAGTTTTGTAAAAAAGAAAATCAGCATTAAAACTCGCTGGCAGTGGCACACTGTAGGGATCGCGCTTAGGATGCTCGACCAGAATTCTGAAGCCTTTTTGATCTTTTAAAATACTCGTAAAATGAAGTTTTGCCATGTCCGAGACTTTAAGACCTGCCCCATAAATGAGATGAAAAATAACCAGGTTCCTAGCGTTTACGATTTGCGCTAAGCCATCAGTATTTTGAATTCTTTTTTTCAAGATCTGGTAGGTTTTGAGGACTTCGGGAAACGGGGTCGGTTCTGGGTTATCCAGAACTTTGGGCGAGACGGCCATTTTTTTTAGTGGATTATCAGGAAACAAATTTTGCGCCATTAGAAAATCAAAAAATAAGCGCAGAGCCTGAACGCGTCTTCTGACTGAATTGGGAGAGTCGTATTTATTGTCCAGGTAATAAGAATATTCTTGAACCTGCTGAGTAGTGAACTCACGGATTTTTAAGTGTTGTTGTTTATCCAGTAGAAAAACATTAAAGCACTGCAGATCTGCCTTGTAATTCTTGACGGTATTAAAGCTCTTTCCCTGCGTTTGAAGCAGCTTTAAAAATTCTTGCTGTTTTTCTAATAAGTTGATTTCCATGGGTTCGTATATTACGAAAATCCTTTGGACTTGGGAAGCCAAAAGAGCTAATCTATGCGCCTCGGAGGACCCATGATTACTGTCTCAAACCTAAGCAAGTCGTATGGCGGGCAAGTTCTGTATCAAAATGGATCTTTTTTCATCGGAGCCGGTGAAAAAGTAGGACTCGTTGGACCCAACGGCGCAGGAAAGACCTCCCTGTTTCGTCTTATTAGGGGGGAAGAGAGGGCCGATACGGGAACGATTGATTTTGCGAACCGCCTAAGGATTTGTTACTTTTCTCAAAGTGTCGGCGAATTAAAAGGCCGAAGTGCAATTGAAGAAGTTATTCATGGAAATCCTCGTCTAGGATTTTTAAAAACAGAAATATCTAAAATTGAAAAAGCTCTTGAAGAAGGTGACTATTCTGATGAGTTGCTTGAAAAGCTGGGTGACTTTCAAACAGAATTCGAAAAACTTGGTGGCTATGACATCGAACATCAAGCGGCCGAAGTCTTAACTGGTTTAGGAATCGCTCCAGAAGACCATGGTCGACCGGTAGAATCGTTTTCTGGCGGATGGAAAATGCGAATTGCCCTGGCCAAAGTTCTCGCTCAGAAGCCCGAGTTCATCTTGATGGATGAGCCTACCAACTATCTTGATGTCGAATCAATCATCTGGCTTGAAGAGTGGCTCAAGGCCTTCAAGGGTGCTGTCTTAATGACAAGTCATGACCGTGACTTCATGAACGGATTAGTGAAAAAAATTATTGAAGTGAATCATAAACAGATCACCGTTTATTCTGGTAATTATGACTACTATGAAAAAGAGCGAGAGATCAGACGCGAGCAACTAGTCGCCAGTTCAGGGCGCCAGCAAGCGATGCTTCAAAAAGAAGAAGAGTTTATTGCTAAATTTGCTGCCCGGGCCAGTCACGCGGCCCAAGTGCAGTCGCGAGTAAAAAAATTAGATAAAATTGACCGAATTGAACTCATGCCTGAAGAGCAGTCCATTAATTTTGAATTTCCGAAGCCACCTCGCTCCGGCAATGATGTAGTGAAAATGGACAGTGTGGGGAAAGTGTATCTTTCTCCTGAAGGCAAAGAGAAAAGAGTCTTTGCTCAAGTTTCAGGAGTTGTCAGACGCATGGAGCGAGTGGCAGTTGTGGGAGTGAATGGTGCTGGGAAATCGACTCTTTTAAAAGTCATTGCTGGCCTGACTGAAGCCACTGAAGGCAAAGCTGAAGTCGGTGCCAATGTTCACCTGGGCTACTTTAGTCAGTACTCAATGGATGTTTTAAATCCTCAAAAAACCCTGTTTGAAGAAGTTCGGGACCGCGTAGCTGATAAATCTGATGGCTACTTAAGAAGTTTATTAGCAGCATTTTTATTCAGAGGGGATGATGTCGAAAAGAAAGTTTCGGTTCTCTCTGGTGGGGAGAAATCTCGGTTAATCCTGGCCACTATCCTTACCAATCCATGCAATCTACTTATCTTGGATGAGCCTACCAACCATTTGGATATTCGCTCACGAGAAGTGCTGGTCGAGGCACTTAAGGGCTTTGATGGGACCATGCTGATTGTTTCCCATGATCGTCACTTTTTAAAGCAACTTACAACCCAAGTTGCAGAAGTTAATAAAGGTGGAGTAACCTTTTATCCAGGTACTTATAATGAATATCTCACGACAATTGGAGGGCATTAATGGCCAATAAGGTCGCAATTAAGGCGAATCAAATCTTAATGCGTGAAGGTGAGCACTCTAACAGTATGTACTGGGTTCAGCAGGGCCAGTTAATCGTCACCAAAAAACGCCTTAATGAGGAAGTAATTTTGGGTCATATCTTTGAAGGTGAATTGGTAGGAGAAATTTCTTTTCTCGATAAAGAAATTAGAAGTGCGACAGTCAAGGCCCTGACTGACTGTGAATTAATTGAGATTCCCCAAGAAACAATTGATAACATTTTTAAAACTCAGCCAAAATGGCTTGAGACTTTAGTTATGACCCTGGCAGAGAGGCTCAGAAAGGCCAATGCTCGGATTAAAATCTGATCTCATTATTCCGCTAAAATCTCCATTTTTCCGATAAGTTGCCTGGCCTAGGGTAAACCTTACAGGACCTTTCTTGACACATTGAACACTAAGACGTACTTAGGTCATGTTTTCCAATAAATTTGTCTGAGACTAAAGCGCCTCAGAAGTAGACGACCTTGAGGTGATTGTATGTCACGGCCTCGCTTGCATGATCTATTGTTGCAACTTTTTTCTGAGAGAAATTCTCAGAACCTAGAATTATGTCTGGGACACTCTGACTTTCAGGTGTTTCTCTCACTTCATTCATTATCACTTCCAATGCCTGAATTAGTGCAGGCCTTTACGCATACATCTTTTGCTCATGAATACGAAGTTTCTCACCAAGAACTCTCAGAATTCTTTGGAGATGCAGTTGTTCAATTAATCGTAACAACTGAGTTAATGAAGCTCTACCCAAATGAATCCGAAGGAAAGCTCTCCAAGCTTAGAAGTTCGATTGTGAATGAAAAAACACTCGCAAAGGTTGCGACTCATCTCAATTTGCAGGAACTCCTTTTGGTTGGTCGAGGGGAATATAAAAAAGAACTTCACCTTCAAGAGGCAGTTATTTCAGATACGCTTGAGGCCGTGATGGCAAAAATTTATATCCATCATGGAATGGAGTTTGCTTCGGCCAGATTTCTTAGTTGGCTTGAGCAGGCCGTCCCAGAGGCTTTCAACCTTGGTAATTTAGATTCATTTGATGCGAAATCAAAACTTCAAGAAGCAACATTGGCTAAATATAAAACTCTTCCTCGCTATAGTGCAGACACTCTGAGCGAAGGATTCTTGGTGAAATTATGGGTCAACGAAGATGTCGTTGTGGAAGGGATTTTTAGTTCAAAAAAAATAGGGGAGCGAGAGCTTGCCCGTAAAGCTTTAGAAAATAATGAATTTTAAGGAGTCGACATGTTATTAGAGGATCAACACCCGCATAATAAAGCGATCATGATTTCTGTTTTGGGTAAGCCCAATGCCGGTAAAAGTTCATTGATCAATCATTTGATCGGATTTGATTTATCAATTGTTAGCTCAAAGCCTCAAACCACGAGAAATAACTTTCACTGTGCTTTTACAATTGATCGCACTGAAGTTGTACTGGTTGATACTCCGGGAGTTCACGGCACCAGCCAGGAATTGAACAAACGAATGAATGGCCAGGCGCAAATGGGTGCTGAAGGTGTTGATTTAAACTTTGTTCTTTTGGATCTCACAACCAACGTTGTGGGCGAGTTTAAAGACTTTTTGAAAAATTTTGAACATCCTCTAAGCCGGACTTGGATTATTTTCACGAAAGCTGATTTAGTGAATAAAGAGGCGATCAGCCTGACTGAAACAATGAAGGCGATCCAGCTTCTTTGCCCTCAAGTTGAGAAGCATTTCGTTATTAGCACCAAAGATGGACACAACATTCATGAACTAACTGGCGCCATTCAGGATACTTCTCAAAGTGGTCCTCACCTTTATCCAAGAGGTGACGTCTCTAACAAGAACGAAAGATTTTTTGTGACAGAATACATCCGTGAGCAAGCCTTTCGTTTACTTAACGAAGAACTTCCTTATGAAGTGGCCGTGATTATTGATGAGTATAAAGAAGTGAAGAAAAAAGATGATAATGCTGCCCCTGAGGCGCATATCTCTGCTTCTATCCTTGTGAACCGACCGTCTCAAAGAGCGATTGTTGTCGGACGAGGTGGATCAATTATTAAAGAAATTGGAATTAATGCTCGGAAAAAGATTGAGGCGATGACGGGCGGTAAGGTTCATTTGAACCTTCACGTTAAGGTCTCTCCTAAATGGTTTGCGAATAACTACGTGCTAGACGAAATAGGTCTACCACGCACACAAAACTCTGCACGTGTTTGGAGAAAAAAATGAATAAAAGATCAATGGTCGTCTCCATAATTGGCAGACCCAACGTAGGTAAAAGTACTATCTTTAACCGTTTGATGAAAAAACAATACCTCGCCATGACTCATGATCAGCCCGGTGTTACGCGCGATCGGCATTATGGGATTTTGAAACTTGAGGAAGCTTTCGAGGGAGAGTACGCCGAGGAAGATTTAATCCTCGTGGATACGGGTGGTTTTTACCCTGAGAAAATTGATATCGATCCTAAAAAGAAAAATAATGTCGATCCATTTTTTAATATCATGGCCGATCACGCGAAACTCGCAATTGATGAATCAGACTTGGTTTTATTTGTAGTTGATGTCCGTGATGGTCTTTTGCCTTTTGATAAGGGCATCAGTGACTATATTCGCTCAACTAAAAAAGCCGTTTGGCTTTTGATGAATAAATTTGATTCTGAAAAACAAGATGGGGAGCAATACGATTTCTTCAATCTTGGTCTTGATGACGAGAATATGCATCAGATCTCGGCCGAACATAATCGTGGCTTCAATGATCTTCGCGAGAAATTGATGGTGACGGTGAAAAAATTCCAGGCATCGGGTAAATCTGCCGATCAAGAACATCTTCAAAATGGTGTTCAACCCCATAACGATGTTGTTTCTTCCGTGGCGATCATCGGTGCACCGAACGCAGGAAAATCCACTCTTCTTAACTGTCTCGTAGGTGCTCAACGGGCGCTCGTTTCAGAAATTGCTGGAACTACTGTTGACCCAATTGAAGGTTATGTTGATCTCTACTTTGGTCCGGATATTGATCTTTTAAGCACACAGGACAATGCATTTAGAAAAGACAATTCTAAAATTTATGAAGAGATGAAAAAATACGCAGAAACTGGAGATGTTGATCTAGTGGAAGTGGACGAAGATGATTTGACTGAAAATGAGAAAAAGATTTACGTCGAATTTGGGCAAACTGAAGAGTACCGAGGTTTTCAAGAAGAAGAAGAGGAGACTCGTGGGTCTTCAGAATTCAGCTTTGATGAGTCTAACACCGGGAAAGATTATTTCTCTGAGTCTCAGATCATTAATGAGATTGAAAGCAACTGGAATGCCCCAGCTGAAGAGCCGGCCAATATGGAAAATGCCTTGATGGTTAACCGTTGGCGCTCAATTAAGCTCGTGGATACTGCCGGGATCAGGAAATCAAAACTGGTGGAAGGCTTTATTGAAACTCAAAGTGTTTACCGCTCACTGCGGGCGATTTCAGAATCAGACGTTGTTCTTTTCATGATCGATTCCACTCTTGGGATTACTCACCAAGATCGCCGCTTGATTGATATTGCGCTTGAAAAGGGCAAGTCTTTAATCGTTTGTTTGAATAAGATCGATTTACTCAAAGAGATCTTTGCAGATGCGAAGAAAAAGAAAGAGTGGACTCAAAATCTCAGAGACGATGTTCCTTGGCTGAGTTTTTGTCAGTTAGTCACCATTTCAGCTCAGAAAAACCGTAACATTAATTATCTCAGAGAAGCGCTCAAACGAACAATCGTCACGAGGAATCGTAAGATTCCAACAGGTGCGCTTAACCGCTGTTTTGCGACTCTGACGGATAAAAACCCAGTGGTCATCAAAAAGACCAGCGGCGGACGTTTAAAAATTAAGTACGCTTCTATGCTCAAGTCTAGTCCTCCGACATTTTTACTGTTTAGTAATAAGTCGCTGGGAATACCTGAAAATTACCGCAGATACCTGGTGAACGGTCTGAGAACAGAGTTTGATCTGGTCAATACACCGGTTCATTTGATTTTTAGGACTTCAACAGATATTGAAAGACGAATGAGAAAAGTAGAGAAGAAGCCGACTACCAAGTAAAATTATAAGTTACAATGACCGTGATCACATTTCCGCTCAGGTCATTGTAACCATAAGTACTTTTGGGGTTTTTACGTTCTTGGGCATAGTCTTGAGTGTATTTGTCGAAAAAATTCACTACGTGATAGAGAAATTCCACATCCACATAAGAAGCTTTTAATTCCACCGGGAATTCAAAACCAAAACCGACCCCCGACCCAATTCCCCCGCCTTTGAGAGTTTCGAAAGTGGGCTGATCGATAAACTTATTGGTTTGATACCAGTATTCAACCCGACCCACTAAATAGGGGTTGGAATAAGTAATCGCGGTGCCTAGATCCGTCGTATCCACATAGTATTTATAGCCCACAAATAGCCGGGTCATATCGGTTAAAACTGCACCAACATTATTTTTCCCCGTATAACCATGGGTTTCAGTATCGAGAACCATAGTGTGCTTAGAGTACTCAACACCTAAAAGAATCGCTTTTTGAAAATCTAAAAAATAATTGACCGATAAATGGAAAGTGGGATGATTGTCGTCGTAGGCCTGACCACGGTTTCCGGTAAAAGTGGTGATACCTCCACCTAAGTTGACTGAAAAAAATCGTCCATAGCGGTAGAAGCGCTCATCTTCAAGAACTTGCGTGGATTCAATATCCTCGTTAAAGTCCGAAAAGATATCTCCCCCTTGCATACTCGAATCATCTTCAAGCTCTTGCATGACTTGATCATTGGATTGAGCAAAGCCCTTGAAGCTGAAAAGAAGGGCCAACAAAAGGGTAAGTCTAGTTAGCATATGTTAGAGGTAAAAGTGCACGGCAGATTTAAGAAAGCTGTCCCCTAGGGTCTCAAAGCTGCTCCCGCCGGTTGGCTTAGCCTTTCTGACTGAAAGACCGAATTCAAAACTAAGTCCTAGGCTCTCAAGTCCAGCAAAATGAAACTCCGTTCCCATGGTTCCATCCATTTGGTAGCCCGTTTCGACCTTACTTTGACTATTTAAGTAGTTTTCTGATGCCAAAAGACCTGCCAAATAAAAGTTTAGCTGTGGCTCGTCAAAAATGATGCGGTAGAGTTTTAGGCCCGCTCCATAGAGAGTTTGTTCTTGATTGGACTGAAATCCTACCAATCCCCCTAGGGCAAAGGTCTTAGATTGTTGAATCTTAAGCGAGAGGGCGGGAACCCCGTTGGCCAGCTGATTGGTCATACCAAGACCCATTCTTCCACGAAGATCTGCCCCGAAGGCCTCCGAAGACAGGAGTATGAGCAAAAAAATCAAAAATTTTTGTTTCATAAGTTAAGTCTAAGGAATCTTTTGATCTTTGACAACGTTACTCACGAGGTTTTAAACTTCTAA
The DNA here is from genome assembly GCA_947448095.1 of Bacteriovoracaceae bacterium. GTDB lineage: Bacteria > Bdellovibrionota > Bacteriovoracia > Bacteriovoracales > Bacteriovoracaceae > Peredibacter. The sequence continues at coordinate 12,060 of CANFNN010000029.1, forward strand.
GGAATTTTTTAAAGTTATCAAAAAGGATCTTCATGAGCGACGCGACTCAAACCCAGACTCTTGAGCAATCTCTAAATAAAACGGACTTTGGTCACGTTATTTACGAAAACCGTAAAGCAATCTTCGGCCTAATCATAGCGATATTGATTGGACTCATGGGATTTGTTCTTTGGAAGCAGTCAAAGAAATCTCAGGCACATGATCTTTCGGCCAAAGTTTTCGAATTTAGAACCAAAACTTGGACTGGCGCCAAAGAAGGTAAAGTGGCGATACCTGAACTAGTGAAACAATTTGATGCCCTTGATAAAGATGTTCAATCATCTCCTGTGATGCTTCCTGTAGTCTTAGAAATGGGAAAATTTCTCATGGATAAGGGTGCTTTAAATGAAGCTGAGTCTGTCCTTTCAAAAGTGAATGCAACTCATCCTGTTTCTTCATTCTTTGTGAGTATGCAAAGAGCAGTTATTCTTGAAAAACTTGGTAAGATTCCTGAAGCGGTAGCCGTTTTGGAAAGCCTTGCTAAGAATAAAGAAGTCCTTATGGCGGCGAAAGTTAATTTCGAACTTGGCCGTTTGAATCTGTTAAATGGTGAAAAAGGCAAAGCTCAAACTCAATTTGAGTACGTAATCAACACTTTTCCTAACGATGAGCAGGCAAAATTGGCGAAGCTCTATATGGCCAAGCTTAATTAATGAAATATCTTTTTTTGATTCTGATTTCTCTTCTTATGGGCTGTGGGACTTTTAAACCCCACGCCCCTGAGAAGCACACTGCTTTTTTTAATAATATCTGGTCAAAAAATTTAGATTCAGAATTTGTCTCCGGAAATCTTCCTATCGGTCTAGGTGCTCCTCGTATTTTTAATGACATCGTTTATATGGGCAGTCTGGATGGTGTGATGTCGGCCTATGACGTTGAATCAGGCAGGCTCATGTGGAGCGAAAATGACAGCACTCCATTGAATGGACCGGTTGAATTTTTTCAAGACCATGTAGTCTATGGTGGTCAATCAGGACGATTATTTGTCAGGCATTATCTCACGGGTAAACTTAAATATGCCATTGATCTAGCAGCTCCAGTTGAAAGTGCGCCTGTGTTCCATAACGGACATTTATTTATTTACTTACGTGGTCATCAGCTTGTCCATTTGGATGCTGAGACGGGAAAAATTATTTGGGTATATAAACGGGCCGTACCTGTAACAACGACTCTTCAGCGAACCACCAAACCACTTATCATTGGTAACAAAGTCATTGTTGGCTTTGCAGATGGCTTCTTGGGTGCCTTGTCGATGGATGAAGGATTACTTCTTTGGGAAACCAAATTGGTTGATAGTTCAAAGTTTGTTGACGTGGATCTGAATCCCGTTGTTGCTGGTGGGATGATTATTTCTGGTTCTCCTTCAGGGGAACTTAAGGCCATCAATCCAGAAAGTGGGGCAGTGGCCCGTACTTTTGGTGTGAGTGTCATGGCCCACCCACTTGTGAGGGGGGAGCAGCTTATTCTAGGCAGCAATGATGGCGAAATCGTGATCATGAATCTCAATGGCGATACGCTCAAAAAAGTGAAAGTTTCCAAGCAGTCAATCAGCGCCATTACTTGGTGGAAACAGACGTTGATTGTCGCAAGCTTTGACGGAAAAGTTAGAGCGGTTGACCCTTTAACACTCAACGTGATCGATCAATTCAACTTGGGTTATGATTATTCGGCCATCTTCTCTGATCTGGTGACGACTGATGACTATCTCGCTCTCTATTCTTCGCGTAATCGTCTCTACTTATTTCAATAATTCTTAAATAATATGTCTTTTTAGAACATCCTTTGCCGATGCTCCTCCGAGAGGAGTAGCATCGTAGCTGTAAACAAAGGAATGTTTTATGAAAAAAATTTTATTTTCTTTAGCCTTATTGTCTTTGGCTTCACAAACTCCAGCTGCGGTTAAAATTGAAGAAGAGCTTTTTATCATTGGTCAAAAACCAGAGATTATTAAAGAACTCATAACTTCAGGCTCAGTTGAAATCGATCACGTGACTTCTGAAGGATTTGAACTTTATGGCCGAAAAGGTTTAAGTCAGTATCTAAACTCGAAAAATATTGTTCACTTTGATATGAAGGCAATTAATAAAATTGCTTTGGCCGATTACCCTAGCCACGCCCAGATCACAGCGAAGCTTCAGGCAGCTGCTGCAAAAAATCCCTCTATTATGAAACTTATCTCAATCGGTAAATCCGTGAAAGGTAAGGATCTTTGGGTCATGAAAATCTCTGACAACGTGAATGTTGATGAAGTTGAACCAGAATTCAAATATATCTCTTCTATGCATGGGGATGAAATCACAGGTCGTGAAATGACTGTGAGCCTGATTGAAGAAATGGGTGCGAAATATGGTTCAGATTCAGAAATTACTGAACTCGTAAATAACTCTGAAATCTACATCATGCCTTCTATGAACCCAGATGGTTCTGAGAAAAAACAACGTGCGAACGCTAACAGTATTGATCTTAACCGCAATTTTCCTGAGCTAAGTGCTAATGGAAGTGCGACTGCCGGTATTGAAATTGAAAACCAGCAAGTCATGAAGTTTCAAGCGGGGAGAAAGTTCTCTTTATCTGCTAACTTTCATGGTGGAACAATCGTTGCAAATTACCCATGGGATTCAACTTATGACCGTCACCCTTTGGATGGTTTAGTTCAGGAGCTATCTTTAAGCTATGCTGAACATAATCCGGAAATGAGAAGCTCAACAGAGTTTACTCACGGGATCACTAATGGTGCTGATTGGTACGTGGTTAAGGGCGGGATGCAAGATTGGAGCTGCTTTTTCTACAATGATCTTCAGATCACTCTTGAAGTTTCACACACCAAATGGCCAAGCTACAGCGATATTCCTGGTTTCTACGCCAGCAACCGCGATTCGATGATCAACTACATGAAACAAGTTCACAGAGGAGCAGGATTTAAAATCAAGCGTCCGAATATTTCTGGAACTGTTTCTATTAAGCAATTATCTCCAGTGAAAACGGATATGGGCTCTTATGCTTTTAGTTCTTCTGAATATTATAAAGTGTTGCCTGAAGGTCAGTATTCTTACACTTTGACTGAGAAAAATAAGGTTGCCAAAGAAATCACTGTTTTCATCGAGCGTGATAAAGTGTTTTCAAATGGTAACTATACTGTTGTTGAATAATTAGTTTCCAAGCTTCGTAATAAATTCAAATTCTTTAGCGGTAACCGGCAAAATTGAAAGCCGGTTACCCTTTTGCATCAAGCGCATTTCGGATAGTTCTTTTTGCGATTTTAATTCTTCTAGCGATATAAACTTTTTCAAATCTTTTTCAAAAGTCACATCAACGAGAAACCAGCGTGGAGCTTCTACTGTGGCCTTAGGGTCATAATATTCAGATTTTTTATCAAACTGGGTGGAATCTGGGTAAGGCCTGGAGCTAACACGAGCGATTCCTCCGACGCCTGGAATATCACAGCTAGAGTGGTAGAACAGGATCAGATCGTTGACCTGCATCTCGTCTCGCATAAAATTTCGGGCCTGATAGTTTCTGACTCCATTCCAGGGCTCAGTTTTTTTTGGACGTGATTTCAAGTCCTGAAAGGAGAAAACATCGGGTTCGGATTTCATTAGCCAGTATTTCATTCTCCTATAATGTACAAAACGACTCAGGAAATCAAGTTTTGTCTCCCGTCTCCGAGAAGCCTATTGGAGAGGGGAATATATGAAAACTTTTGTCTTATTATCAGTGCTGGTTCTAGCTAGTTGTTCGCATGTAACACCTACTCCTAGGGTTGCCATGGAACTTCCCTTTGCTCCTGAACTCGTTGAAGAGATGCAAAAGATGGCCTCCCGCGATCCCGCCAGCCTTGAGTCAAGCAGTGCAGAGACTAAATCTCCTCGGCGGGTTTATTTCACGGCACTCTACCATCAGTACTTATCTCTGAGTGATCATTTGGGTGTAGAAGCTGAACTCACAACTTGTCCTCAATTTCATCATGATAAGATCGAAACCGATGCGGTCGTTATTCCAAAGTTTTCAAGATTCAAAAGAAACGGAGTGGCCACGGCCTCTAAAGACTTTTTTCCTGAACTCGCCTTTAATAAAAACTTTTCTCTCAAAGATCATCAAGCCGAGATGCGCACTGAGATCAGTGCTTTATGTGAAGAGGGGACTAGCGACAATTATTATAAATTTGATAATCTAGTCACTCATTATGCGACAAAAAAATCTTTTCATTCTCGCCCTGATTCTATGAAATCAGTTTTAAAGATTCCTGTTTTTGCTAACTACTACTTATTAAAAATGATCCAGTCTCCTCATACAGTGACCTTCGTCCATCCTGGGGAGAAGCACGTGATCTTAATGACTCAAACCCAC
>CANFNN010000030.1 GCA_947448095.1 Bacteriovoracaceae bacterium
CGTACCATTACTGGACTAGGTTTAAAAGAAGCAAAAGACCTAGTAGAAGGCGCTCCGAAAATGGTAAAGGAAGGAATTTCTAAAGCTGACGCTGAAGCAATCAAGAAAACTCTTGAAGGTGCTGGAGCAAAGGTTGAGCTTAAATAATTTGATTCATAAAGATAGATAGTTTTTTAAATAAGGTGTGTAAGAGAATTCGTTCTCTTCACGCCTTTTTGTATTTGATTTTTTTAATAATTTTATTCTAAGAATATTTCTTAAAGAATTTCTCTAGGAGACCGCGATGACTCAGGTTTTTTCACCTAACGAATGGTTTCGCAAAACCTTCTCAAATACTCCAGTAGTTCTTGATACCCCTCCTCTTATGAAGTTGCAGGTAAACTCTTATGAAGATTTTCTTCAAAAAGACATTCCTCCAGCCAAGAGAATTGATTCAGGTTTACAACAAGTTTTTAAATCGGTTTTTCCCATTTATGACTTCAACAAAACGGTTTCACTTGAGTTTGTAAGTTACTCACTTGAAGAACCGAAATATACTGTAAAAGAATGTCGCCAAAGAGGTCTTTCATTTGAAGCACCTTTAAAAGTAGTCGTTCGGCTCGTGTTCTTTGATGTTTCAGTCGACAGAGATGGAGCAGAACAAAGAACAGTTTCATCAGTAAAAGAGCAGGAAGTTTACTTAGGTAATATTCCCCTTATGGCCGAAACCGGGTCGTTTGTTTACAATGGAACTGAGAGAGTAATTGTATCCCAATTACATAGATCGCCTGGTATAATTTTTGAACACGATAATGGCAAAAAGCATTCATCTGGAAAACTATTATATTCATCTAGAATCATTCCCCACAGAGGATCTTGGTTAGATTTTGAGTTCGACCATAAAAATATTCTTTTTGCCCGAATCGATAGAAAGAGAAAGCTCCATGCTTCTGTAGTATTAAAAGCGATGGGCTACTCTACAGCAGAACTTCTAAATGAATTCTATCAAATGGAAAAAATTGTCTTTAATAAAGATGGTTCATATTCACGAAAGCTAGATTTTAACTTAATGGTTGGTACTCGTGCCAATGTTGACATACTTGATCCAAAAACTGGAACTGTAATTGTTAAAAAAGGTAAAAAATACACAAAGGCTTCTGTTAAAAAAATGGAAGAATCAAAAATCAGTGAACTGCCAGCAGAATTAGATGAAGTTGTTGGTAAGGTATTAGCTGAAGACATCTTCAATGAAAAAACAGGTGAAGTAATTTGTTTAGCCAATGAAGCGCTTTCAGAATCAAAAATTCACGACCTGATTAAAGTAGGAATTAAGGAAGTTAAAATTCTTTATATCGACATGATTAATTATGGCGATCAAATTAGAAATACTTTGTTAATAGATAAAACTGAAACAAAAGAAGATGCATTAATAAAGATATTTGAGCGCCTAAGACCTGGCGAGCCACCAACGATTGAAGCTGCAAATTTACTATTTGAAAATTTATTCTTCAATAAAGATAAATACGATCTTTCCAAGGTTGGTCGTATGAAAATCAACTATAAGTTCGGAATGAACATTCCAGTTGAAGAGACAGTGTTGACTAGAAAAGATATTTTAACAACTGTTCAATACTTAGTAGAACTTAATAACGGTAAAGGGAAAGTTGATGATATCGACCATCTTGGAAATCGTCGCGTAAGAGCTGTAGGTGAACTTCTTGAAAACCAATTCAGAGTTGGCTTAGTAAGGATGGAAAGGGCAGTGAAGGAAAGAATGGCAATTCAAGAAATTGAAACAATGATGCCATACGATCTAGTTAACCAAAAACCAGTTGCCGCAGCTGTAAAAGAATTTTTTGGGTCTTCTCAGCTTTCTCAATTCATGGATCAAACTAACCCACTGTCAGAAGTAACTCACAAAAGAAGACTTTCTGCTCTAGGGCCAGGTGGTCTAACTAGAGAAAGAGCAGGATTTGAAGTACGCGACGTACACGGAACACACTATGGGAGAATGTGTCCGGTTGAGACTCCAGAAGGACCAAATATTGGACTCATCACTTCTCTTGCTACGTATGCACGCGTATCTGAATATGGATTTATTGAAACTCCATACCAAATTGTAAATGAAGATAGATCAATATCTGCTCCAAAATACTTTTCTGCATTTGAAGAGGAAGGAAAGATAATTGCACAGGTTGATGCTAAATATGTTTCCAATAAACACATAGTCGGTGATCAGATAGCTGCACGTTCAGCAGGAGAGTTCACAATCGTTACAGCAAGCGAAGTTCAATTAATGGACGTGTCGCCAACTCAAATGATTTCAATTGCAACATCGCTCATACCATTCCTTGAACATGATGATGCTAACCGAGCACTAATGGGCTCGAACATGATGAGACAGGCTGTGCCTGTAGTTAGGACAGATGCACCAATCGTAGGTACTGGTGTTGAGCAAATTATCGCTAGAGATTCAGGTGCAATTGTATATGCGAAAGAATCTGGTAAAGTAATTTTTGTTGATTCAAACCGAATTGTGATTCAGAGAGAAAAGTTCTCTGAGGGCGAGTCTGGAGTTGATGTTTATAAATTAACAAAATACCAACGTACCAACCAAAATACTTGTAATAACCAAAAAGCCCTCGTTAAAGAAGGTGATATGGTTCTAAGAGGTATGGTTATTGCCGATGGACCAGCAACTCACTTGGGTGACTTGGCTCTTGGGCAAAACGTACTCGTGGCATTCATGCCATGGGGTGGATATAACTACGAAGACTCAATCCTGATTAATGAAAACATCTTAGCAAAGGACGTTTTTACATCGGTACACATTGAAAGCTTTGAAGTAGAAGCGCGTGATACAAAGCTGGGTAAAGAAGAAATTACTAGAGACATACCAAACGTATCCGAAGAAGCTCTAAAGGATCTCGATGAGGCAGGTATTATTCGAGTTGGTGCGATTATTAAACCTGGAGATATTTTAGTAGGTAAGATTACTCCAAAGGGTGAGTCTCAACTTTCACCAGAAGAAAAGCTTCTTAAAGCAATCTTTGGAGATAAAGCTGGTGACGTAAAAGATACTTCACTTCGTGTACCTTCATCGGTTCGCGGAACAGTTATTGATGCAAAAGTTTATACTAGAGAGGGTGTTGAGCTTGATCCACGATCAAAAGAAATTGTTGATCACGAAACAACTTTAATACGTCGTGATGAGAGAATTGAAATAAAAGCAATTCAAACCTCGGCGATTCAAAAAATTGCAGAAATGTTTAAAGGTGCAAAAACTACAGATAAGCTTATTTCAGAAGATGGTACAACAGAGCTTCTTGGAAAAGGTATCACTATTTCTGGAGAAATTTTGGCTTCAATTCCTTTCGAGTTAATTGGATATCTACCACTGGAAGCAGCACTAGAAGAAAAACTTTCTGAATATTTTGCTGATGTAAGAAACAGAATTACTCGAGTTCGTCAAAAAGCTAACGAAGAAATCGCTAAACTTCATAAAGGTGATGAGCTTCCGCCAGGAGTAATAAAAAAAGTTATGGTATATGTAGCTATCAAAAGAAAGTTACAACCTGGTGATAAAATGGCAGGTCGACATGGAAACAAAGGGGTAATTTCTAATGTTGTTCCGGCTGAAGACATGCCTTTTCTTGCTGATGGGACTCCAGTTGAAATCGTATTGAATCCGCTAGGGGTTCCTTCACGTATGAATATTGGTCAGTTGCTAGAACTTCACCTTGGATGGGCTGGACGAGGTCTTGGCGAAAAAATTAAAACTATGCTTGAAGAAAAAGCAAAAATTAATGAGCTAAAAGACTTCATTTTTAAAATTTATAAAACAGATGATGTTAAAGAATGGTTAAAAAAGGCTACAGATCAAAGAGTTTTGGAAGTTGCTGAGCAATTAACTATGGGGGTTCGCTTTTCAACAAGTGTTTTCGATGGCGCATCTGAAGATGATATCAGGGAAATGCTGGAGCTTGGTGATTTGGATAAGTCTGGTAAAACTACATTGTTCGATGGAAAGACTGGAGACGTTTTCTCAGAAGACGTTACAGTTGGAGCTATGTACATGTTAAAACTACATCACCTTGTAGATGAAAAAATCCATGCTCGCTCTACTGGGCCTTACTCTCTTGTAACTCAGCAACCTCTTGGTGGTAAAGCTCAGTTTGGGGGACAAAGACTTGGAGAGATGGAAGTTTGGGCACTTGAAGCTTACGGTGCTGCTTATACATTACAAGAATTCTTAACTGTAAAATCTGATGATGTTATCGGACGTACAAGAATGTATGAGTCGATCGTTAAAGGTGAACAAGTTCTTGAGCCAGGCTTACCAGAATCGTTTAACGTTCTAATTAGAGAGCTTCAAGCGCTTTGTCTGGATATTAAACTGGAAGAGAATTCTGAAGAAGAGAATACTTTTAGTTAGTAGATTGCGCGCGAGTTGATTCTCGCGCATGAGTTATTGTAAGCAGATACTTGTTAAAAATTTAAATCGCACAAGGAATATAATATGAAAGACTTGTTGAACTTTTTTGATAAACCTAAAGATCCAATAAGTGTAGAAGCTGTTTCAATCAGAATGGCTTCACCTGATACAATTAGAGAATGGTCATTTGGTGAAGTTAAAAAACCAGAGACGATCAACTACCGTACATTTAAACCAGAAAGAGATGGTCTTTTCTGTGCAAAAATCTTTGGACCAATTAAAGATTACGAGTGTATTTGTGGAAAATATAAAAGAATGAAGCACCGAGGAGTTGTGTGCGAGAAATGTGGTGTTGAGGTAACTCTTTCGAAAGTAAGACGTGAAAGACAAGGTCACATTGAACTTGCTGCACCAGTTGCTCATATTTGGTTTTTAAGATCACTTCCTTCTCGCTTGGGAGCTCTTTTAGATCTAACTTTAAAAGAACTCGAGAGAGTGCTATATTACGAAGCTTATGTAGTAACATCTTCAGCTACTGATAATGTTGACGGTGGACTTGAAGTTGGTCGTGTAATTTCAGAACAACAATATCAGGAATTAAAAGAGCAAGGTATTGAGTTTGAAGCCGGAATGGGTGGGCAAACAATTAAAGAATTATTAAGAAGATTGGATCTTGATATTGTTAATAAAGAATTAAGAAGAGCACTGGCCGCAGCAACAACAGAAATGGCTCGTGCTAAAACTATTAAAAGATTAAAAGTTGTTGAATCAATTCTAAAATCTGAAAATAAGCCAGAATGGTTTATGATGGATGTTATTCCTGTTCTTCCACCTGATCTTCGCCCATTAGTACCGCTAGAGGCTGGAAGATTTGCGACTTCAGATCTCAACGATCTATATCGCCGTGTAATTAACAGAAATAACCGTTTAAGACGACTTAAAGAATTAAATGCACCAGAAATTATCATTAGAAACGAAAAGAGAATGCTTCAAGAAGCAGTGGACGCTCTTTTTGATAACGGCCGTCGTGGTAAAGTATTTACTGGAGCAAATAAGCGTCCATTGAGATCACTTTCAGATATGCTTAAAGGTAAGCAAGGTCGTTTCCGTCAAAACCTTCTTGGGAAGCGTGTTGACTATTCTGGACGTTCAGTAATCGTTGTGGGTCCATCACTAAGACTTCACCAATGTGGACTTCCAAAATTAATGGCCCTAGAGCTTTTTAAACCATTTATTTACAACAAACTAATTGAAAAAGGTCACTGTACAACTATAAAAGTTGCTAAAAAAATGGTTGATCAACAAAAGCAAGAAGTTTGGGACATTTTAGAAGAAGCGGTACAAGAGCATCCAGTTCTATTAAACCGTGCACCAACTCTTCACAGACTTGGTATTCAGGCTTTTGAGCCAATTTTAATTGAAGGAAAAGCAATTCAACTTCACCCTCTTGTTTGTACAGCATTTAATGCTGACTTTGATGGTGACCAGATGGCCGTTCATGTTCCTCTTTCAATTGAAGCGCAGGTTGAGTGTCGTATTTTAGCGATGTCGACAAACAATATTCTTTCTCCAAAAGATGGAACGCCGATTATTGTTCCTTCTCAGGATATCGTTCTTGGTCTTTACTATATGACAAGAATCAGACCTTTTGCTCGCGGATATAACAAAGTATTTGCCTCAAAAGAAGAAGCTCAATTTGCTTATCACTCTGGCAACCTTCACCTTCAGGCTCCAATTAAGGTACGTATTGACGGTTCCATGATAGAGACTACTGTGGGAAGAACGTTTGTTTGGGATGCAGTTCCTAAATGTTTAAAGTATTCAGACATCAACCAAATTCTAGGGAAAAAAGAATTAGGTAAATTGATTGACCATGCTTATCGAGTTGGAACAGAAAAAGAAACTGTAATGCTCGCCGATGCGATAATGAGATTGGGTTATGAGTATGCAACAAAAGCGGGAATTTCGATTAACGTACATGATATGACAATCCCTTCTGAAAAACCTGTAATTTTAGCAGAAGCACACAAAGAAGTTGCAAAAATTACAGAAGAATATAATGAAGGTTCTATCACTGATGGTGAACGATATAATAAAATTGTCGACGTCTGGGCACAAACCAACGAGAAGCTTACAAAAGTTGTTATTGAAAGAATTTCAACTCAGACATTTACAAGTGAAGATGGTAAGGAGAAATTAAATGCTCCATCGTTCAACTCGCTTTACATGATGGCTAACTCTGGAGCCAGAGGGTCTACACAACAAATAAGACAGCTTGGAGGTATGAGAGGATTGATGGCTAAACCGTCAGGGGAAATTATCGAAACTCCAATTACTTCAAACTTCCGTGAAGGACTGTCAGTACTTGAATATTTTACCTCTACTCACGGTGCTCGTAAGGGGCTAGCAGATACCGCTTTAAAGACAGCAAACTCTGGTTACCTTACACGTCGTTTAGTTGATGTTGCTCAGGATGGTATTATTCGTTCAACCGATTGTGGTGCTACTGATGGTATTACACTCACTTCTAGAATTGAGGCAGGAGAAGTTGTCGAGCACGTTGCCGAAAGAGCAATGGGGCGTGTAACCGCTCAATCGATATTAAATTCAGATGGTATTGAAGTACTTCCAAGAAACCACATGCTCGTTGAAAAAGATTTAAAAATTTTAAAGGACCAAGGTGTAGATCAGATAAAAGTACGCTCGGTTTTAACATGTAAAGAAAGACATGGTTTCTGTGCTTTCTGCTTTGGACGAGATCTTGCTCGAGGAATGCTTGTTTCGATTGGTGAAACAGTTGGTGTTATTGCTGCTCAATCAATTGGGGAGCCAGGGACACAGCTTACAATGAGAACTTTTCACGTTGGGGGAACTGCAACTGCAGGTGCTCAAGTAAATAAAACTGAAGTTAGAACGGCTGGTGTTGTTCACTTGGACAATGTTCAATCTGTTACAAATAACGAAGGTGTAACAATCGTTATGAATAAGAACGGAGAGCTTGTTGTTAAAGATGCACGAGGAGTGGAAAAAGAAAGATACCCTGTTGTGTATGGATCTAAATTATTTTTCAAGCAAGGCCAAGAGGTTTCAGTTGGAGACAGAGTTTTAGAATGGGATCCATTTGCCATTCCTGTTCTGACTGAAGTTTCAGGAACTGTTAAGTATGAAGATTTAATTGTAGGGTCTACTGTCAATGAACAAGTAGATGCAGTTACTGGATTGTCTCATAGGGTTGTTACAGAATCTAAAAATCCATCACTACAGCCGAGAATTGTAATTGTAGATAATGAAGGCAAGCCTCAAATAGTGCCTGGAACTAAAAGATTTGCAGCCTATAGGCTTCAAGTTGGTGCAAATATAATTGTCCAAGAGGGTGATAAAGTTGATGTTGGTATAGCAATTTCAAAAGTACAACGTGAAACGACTAAGACTAAAGATATTACGGGAGGTCTACCTCGAGTTGCTGAGCTTTTTGAAGCTAGAAAACCACAGAATGCTGCTCAGATCTCTGACATTTCAGGAACGATTGAATTTGGTTCAGAGTTAAGAGGAAATAGAAGAATTGTTGTTAGACCTGAAGATGGTTCAGATGCAATGACTTATGTGGTGCCAAAGGGGCGGTATGTTGTTGTTAATGAAGGCGACTATATTCGTGCTGGAGAGCCGATTATGGATGGCCCAAGTAATCCACATGACATTCTAAGAGTTCTTGGAATCAAAGCACTTGCAAGATATATCGTAGACGAGATTCAAGAAGTCTACAGACTTCAAGGAGTAAAAATCGATGATAAGCATATTGAAGTAATTGCTAGTCAGATGTTGAAAAAAGTCGAAGTGTTAAACCCTGGAGATTCATCGTTTGTAACAGGGGATTCAATTACTCGTGGTGAGCTAGCTGAAACAAATGAAAAATTAGCTGCTGCTGGCGAAAAGGTTGTTGAAGCAATGCCACTTCTTCTAGGTATTACAAAGGCTTCATTGACGACAGAGTCATTTATTTCAGCTGCTTCATTTCAGGAGACTACTAAAGTTCTTACTCAGGCGGCACTAGAGGGCAAGAGTGATTCATTAAGAGGCTTGAAAGAAAACGTAATAATGGGACGTTTGATACCAGCAGGGTCAGGTATTCCAAGATATAGAAACTATGAAGCAGTTATTAACGAAGACGAAGTTGCAAGTGCAGCTACGTTATCATTTTAAAAAAAACTTGTACTAGCTCTTTTCTTTTGATAAAGAATCTAACTAGTATTTTTGAAAGTTGAGAGCAGTTTAAGGAGCAATTGGAAATGCCTACAATTAATCAGTTAATCAGAAAGGGACGCGAAGATAAGTATTCGAAAACCAAATCACCAGCTTTAAAGTCTTGTCCTCAAAGACGCGGTGTTTGTGTAAGAGTTTACACAACAACTCCAAAAAAGCCGAACTCCGCAATGAGAAAAGTGTGTAGAGTAAAGCTTACATCGGGGTTTGAAGTAACTTCATACATCGGTGGAGAGGGACACAATCTTCAAGAGCATAGTATAGTTCTTATTAGAGGTGGAAGAGTAAAAGATCTTCCAGGGGTTCGTTATCATACGATCCGTGGAGCTCTTGATGCGACTGGAGTTGACAAGAGAAGACAGGGGCGATCAAAGTACGGCGCAAAAAGACCAAAAAAATAATAAATTAACAAGCACTCTCTGTATTGCAAATATTATAGCGATTCAGTGAGAGTAATTCCATGTATGTTATTTGGAGTGAAGAGGAGCGTTTTTATGTCAAGAAAAAGAAAAGCAGAAGTTAGAGAAGTGTTACCAGATCCAAAATTTCAAGATGTTGTAATTACAAAATTCGTAAACACATTGATGATTGGTGGAAAAAAATCAATTGCTGAAAAAATATTTTACGGCGCACTTGACCTTATTCAAGAAAAGACAGGTGAAGAACCCCTTAAGGTGTTCAAAAAAGCCCTGTCAAATATCAAGCCAGCAGTCGAGGTAAAATCTAGAAGAATTGGTGGAGCAACTTACCAAATACCAGTAGAAGTTCGTCCAGCTCGTCGTCAATCACTTGCTCTTCGTTGGTTGAGAGATTACGCTTCCGATAGAAGTGGAAAAACAATGATACAAAAACTTGCTGATGAGATAATTGATGCTTCTCAAAACAGAGGTGGATCAGTTAAGAAACGTGAAGATGTCTACAAGATGGCTGAAGCCAACAAAGCTTTTGCTCACCTTAAGTGGTAGTTTCCTTTCGGAAGCAACTACTGAATTTCAAATATGAGTTCTAAGCATATAGATAAAATTCGTAATATCGGCATCATGGCCCATATTGATGCCGGTAAAACGACTACCACAGAAAGAATTCTCTACTATACTGGGAAAAGTCACAAGATTGGAGAAGTTCACGATGGAACTGCGACAATGGATTGGATGATTCAAGAACAGGAGAGGGGGATTACCATAACTTCGGCAGCAACGACTTGTCGTTGGTTAAATAACACAATTAACATTATAGACACACCTGGGCACGTAGATTTTACAATTGAAGTGGAGAGATCATTGAGGGTTCTCGATGGAGCTATTGGTGTGTTTGATGCGGTCTCAGGTGTTGAGCCTCAGTCTGAAACTGTTTGGGCTCAAGCAGATAGATATGGCGTGCCACGATTGGCTTTTGTTAATAAAATGGATCGGATGGGTGCTGATTTCGATAACTGCATTTTAGAAATTAGAGAAAAATTAGATAAAAAAGCTGCTGCTATTCAGCGACCAATAGGCTCTGAGGAGAATTTCTCAGGAATTGTTGATCTTGTTGAAATGAAGGCTCTATATTTTGCCTCAGAAAGCTTGGGCTCAAAGGTTGAAATAAAAGAAATTCCAGAAGATATTTTAGATGAATGTTTAATGTACAGAGATGAGTTGTTGGATAACTTATCAGATTATGATGAAGTGCTGACAGATCTTATTTTAATGGATCAGAAACCAAATGTTACACAGATAAAAGTAGCTTTAAGAAAAGCTGTAATATCGTATAACTTTATTCCAGTACTGTGCGGATCAGCTTTTAAAAATAAAGGAATACAGCCTCTTTTGGATGCAGTTGTAGACTACCTTCCTTCTCCATCTGACAGGGGGGAATTGAAAGGGCACAATTTAAAAGACTCTGAAAAAATTGAAATTAGAAAGCCAGAAATTGATGAAATATTAAGTGGTATTGCTTTTAAAATAGCAACAGATCCTTTTGTTGGCAGTGTAACGTATGTAAGAATTTATTCTGGAAAACTCGAATCTGGTCAGACCGTATACAATTCTCTGAAGAAAAAAAGAGAAAGAGTAAATAAAATATTTCAAATGCACGCTGATAAGCGCACGGAGTTACAAGAGGCTTTTGCAGGGGATATTGTTGCAATTGCAGGATTTAAAGAAACTACGACTGGCGAAACAATATGTATGGAAAATAAGCCAATTGTTTACGATTTAATGGAATTTCCAGAAACTGTTATATCGGTTGCAATTGAGCCAAAAACGGCAGCAGATGAAAAAAAATTAGTAAGCACACTTGAACAGTTAAAAAATGAAGATCCATCGTTTACGTTCAGAGCAAATCAAGAGACAGGCCAGCTTTTAATTTACGGAATGGGTGAATTGCATTTAGAAATTATAGTAGATAGGCTTCAGCGAGAATTTAATGTAGGAATTAGAGTTGGAAAGCCACAAGTTTCCTACAGAGAAAGCATATCAACGTCTGCGACATCAGAAGGAATTTTTCATAAAGATCTTGCAAACAAAGTGCAATTTGGTCAGGTGACTTTAAAGGTTGAGCCTATAGATTATCAAGCAGGAGTTCTTTTTGAATCAGAATTGAATTCAAAGAAACTTCCACAAATATTTATCGATGCTGTAAAAAAATCTATCATGGATACAGCTCCTGGTGGTATGCTTGCGGGGTATCCATTTTTAAACATCAAAGCAATTCTAACTGACGCAAGGTTTAATGAAAATGAATCAACAGAGGTTGCATATGCAATTGCCGCTTCTACGGCTTTTAGAGATGCGTGCAAGAAAGCTAGCGTTCGCCTACTTGAGCCTGTAATGGATCTTGAGGTGGTTACTCCACAGGATTATACAGGAGATGTGATTTCTGACATTAATTCAAAGCGTGGCAAGATTATTACTATGGGGATTAAGCAAAATAAAGATTTGATCTCGGCAGAGGTTCCGCTGGCAGAGCTTTTTGGTTACAGTACTGACTTGAGGTCAAAATCACAAGGCAGGGCGAGTTTTACAATGAAATTTAAATGTTATATTGAAATGCCTGTAGAATTAGCAAAATCTACTTTGGAAAAAAAAGGGATCTATATTTAAATATTTGAGGAGTTATTCAATGGCTAAGGAAAAATTCGACCGTAATAAACCGCACGTTAACATCGGAACTATTGGTCACGTAGATCATGGAAAGACGACATTAACAGCAGCAATCACAATGACTATGGCAAAAATCCATGGTGGAGCAGCGAAGTCTTATGCAGACATCGATTCAGCACCAGAAGAAAAAGCGCGTGGTATTACAATTAATACAGCTCACGTTGAATATGAAACAGCAACTCGTCACTACGCTCACGTAGACTGTCCAGGTCACGCGGACTATGTAAAAAACATGATAACAGGAGCTGCGCAAATGGACGGCGGTATCTTAGTTTGTTCAGCAGCAGACGGACCTATGCCACAAACTAGAGAGCATATCCTTCTTGCACGTCAGGTAGGTGTACCGGCGCTAGTAGTTTTCTTAAACAAAGTAGACATGGTAGATGATCCAGAGCTTTTAGAGCTAGTAGAAATGGAAATGAGAGAGCTTCTTTCATCATATAACTTTCCAGGGGATGCGATTCCTTTTATTACAGGATCTGCACTTGCAGCAGTAGAAGGAAGAAACCCAGAGATCGGAGAATCAAAAATCGTAGCACTAATGGATGCAGTAGATGCTTATATCCCAACCCCGCAAAGAGATGTTGATAAGCCTTTCCTTATGCCAGTAGAGGACGTTTTCTCAATCTCTGGACGTGGAACGGTAGTAACGGGAAGAATTGAGCGCGGAATAATCAAAGTTAACGAAGAGATCGAAATCGTAGGAATCCGTGAACCACAAAAAACAACTGTTACGGGAATTGAAATGTTCCGTAAACTTCTTGA
Organism: Bacteriovoracaceae bacterium; assembly: GCA_947448095.1. Classification (GTDB taxonomy): domain Bacteria; phylum Bdellovibrionota; class Bacteriovoracia; order Bacteriovoracales; family Bacteriovoracaceae; genus Peredibacter. The sequence goes on from CANFNN010000030.1 coordinate 12,583, forward strand.
TCAAGGTCAAGCGGGAGATAATGCAGGTTTATTACTTCGTGGAACTAAGAGAGAGGATATTGAGCGCGGACAGTGTTTAATTAAGCCAGGATCAGTAAAGCCACATGCAAAGTTCCAAGCAGAGGTGTATATTTTAACAAAAGATGAAGGTGGACGCCACACTCCAATCTTTAAAGGATACCGCCCGCAATTTTACTTCAGAACAACAGACGTTACAGGATCAATTGAGTTAAATGCTGGAGTGGAAATGGTAATGCCAGGGGACAATACAACATTTAAGGTTGAGTTGATTTCAAAGGTAGCAATGGAAAAATCACTTCGTTTTGCGATCCGTGAAGGCGGTAGAACAATCGGTGCTGGTACTGTTGCTGAAATTTTAGATTAGTTAGATATTTAAATTTTTAAATTATAGGGGTCGGTATTCCGGCCCCTTTTATTCGATGGGTGTATAGCTCCAACGGTAGAGTAGGTGATTCCAAATCACTTGGTTGTAGGTTCGAATCCTACTGCACCCGCCAATAAAATCCACTGCTAAGCGTTGGTTCAATAACGAAAAATAAATAGACATTTTATAATTTATCTAGCATATAAATTAGACTCTATTTTTTTTATCATTCTAAAAAGGTAATTATGTCTATCATTAAGAGCGAAGACTCAAGCAAGTGGATTAACGCCCTCGTTGCAATTGCAGCGTTGTTATCTGGATTTGTTGTTACAAGATTTGCAAATCAATTAGGTGTATGGTTTGACCTAGAAGCAAAAATTCCAAATTTTTCTTTAGTCTCTCAAGGTTTAGGCTTTGTAATGGGCGTTGTAGTCTTTGTTGCAGTATTAAAAAACATCAAAAGTTCAACTTACTTACAAGATGTTTACAACGAACTGCTAAAGGTTGTTTGGCCAGCTAAGGATGCAACTTTAAAAATGACAATGGGATTAGTTGTCGCACTAGTTGTTGTGGCAGGTATATTTGTTTTTGTAGATTTTATTTTCAAGAAAATATTAAGTTTCGTTTATTAATTAATTAATTGGTATTTAACTATGACAGATTCATCTCAAAATACTCATGACTTACAATTGGCTAAAGGTGATACACCTGAATTTAAGTGGTACATCGCTAAAGCACAAACTGGTCAAGAAAATAAAGTCACAAAGTCGTTAAAAGAAAGAATTGTTAACCATAAAATGACTGAATTTTTCTCAGATATACTAGTACCAGAAGAAACAGTCGTAACAACTGCTAGTGGAAAAAAGAAAACAATTAAGAAAAAGTTTTTTCCTGGCTATGTCTTGATAAAGATGATCATGAATGATAAGACATGGCACCTTGTAAAAAGCACTGATAAAATCACAGGTTTTATTGGGGGAACTCTTGATAAGCCAGCTCCAATAACAAATGAAGAAGCTGCTTATATGACTTCTCAGATGGAAGATGGTTTCAAGAAACCTAGAACTTCAGTTAATTTTACAGAAGGGGAGTCAGTGAAGGTTATTGAAGGACCTTTTGCTAACTTCGTAGGAACAATTGAAGCTGTAAATGAAAAAGGTAAAGTTAAGGTAAACGTTTCTATTTTTGGTCGTCCTACTCCAGTGGAATTGGACTTTACTCAAGTTGAAAAAGTTTCTTAAATAAAAAATAAAGTTTTGTAGGAGAGATATATGGCTAAGAAAGTAACAGGTTTTATAAAATTACAAATTGCAGGCGGAAAGGCAAATCCATCACCACCAATTGGACCAGCACTTGGTCAAAAGGGTGTAAACATCATGGAGTTTTGTAAAGCTTTTAATGCAAAAACTCAACAGCAGAATGGTGTTGTGTTACCAACTATTATTACTGTTTACTCTGATAGATCATTCACGTTTATTACTAAGACTCCTCCGGCTTCATACTTATTAAAAGATAAATTGAAGTTAGAAAGAGGGGCGCAAAAGCCAGGATCTGAAGTAATGGCTAAGAAAGTTCCTAAGAAAACAGTTGAAGAAATAGTAGACACCAAAAAAGCCGACTTAACTGCTGGAACAAAAGAAGCAGGAATGAGAACAATTGAAGGATCAATCCGCTCAATGGGATTGAAGTTAGATTACTAAATAATAAAATATAGAGCGGGAGACTTCAAAAAGTCGTTTGACCGCAAAGGATGAACAATGGAAAAAGCTTCAAAGCGTTACACAGAGGCAGTAAAAAAAGTTGATAAGACGAAATTCTACTCTTCAGACGAAGCACTTAAACTCGCAAAAGAAATTAAATCAGCTAAATTTGATGAGACAGTTGATCTAGCATTTAGACTTGGTGTTGATCCAAGACATGCTGATCAAATGATTCGGGGCGCGCTTGCTCTACCTGCTGGAACAGGTAAAACTGTTCGGGTTGTGGCAATCACTTCAGGATCAAAGGTTGATGAAGCAACAGCAGCTGGCGCTGATCATGCTGGTGGTGAAGATATTATTAACAAGATTGCCGGGGGATGGCTGGATTTTGATCGCGTGATTGCCTCTCCAGATATGATGAGTAAATTGGGGAAAGTTGCACGATTACTAGGGCCACGTGGTTTAATGCCAAACCCTAAATTGGGAACAGTGACAACTGATGTTGCTGGAGCTGTAAAAGAGCAAAAAGCAGGTAAGGTTGAGTATAGAACTGAAAAGACAGGAATTATTCATGTGCCAATCGGAAAAACGTCATTTACTGCTGAACAACTTAAGCAAAACTATATTGCTATCGTTGGAGCAATTGTAAAAGCTAAGCCAGCTAGTGCAAAGGGAACATATATTAAATCTCTTACTCTTAGTACTACTATGGGGCCTGGGATTAAAATAGATACATCAGAAGCATTTACGCTTTAATTAAATGATAAATGAGGGTTGAAGAAAGTCGGTATGTTGAGTAATCAACAATAAAGCCTGCCCAAATCCCCCTCCAGAAATAATAGGAGGATATATGCTCAATCGTTCAGAGAAAGAAGCTATCATCCAAGATCTTGTAAAAGATATTGGCAATGCAAAAGCAATCTTTCTTACCAACCTAATTGGTATCAAATCAAATGATGCCGTTAGTGTACGAAAGGCTGTTCGTGACTCAAAAGGTAAAATGGTAGTCACAAGAAACACGCTTTTTAAAAAAGCTGCAGCGGGAACTCCTGCTGAAGCACTAGTTGCAAATCTTTCAGGACCACACGCTCTAGCGTTTGCTTTTGAAGATCCTGCAGCAGTGGCAAAGTGTTTAAAAGAAGCAGGATCAACGCTAGACCTTGTTGATCTTAAGGGCGGAGTTTTAGACGGGCAAATGCTTACAAAGGCACAAGTAAAACAACTAGCGGACCTACCATCAAGAGACCAAATGCTTGGGACTCTTTTGGCTACTTTCCTAGCACCTGTTTCAGCTTTTGCAAGAGTGTTGTATGCAATACAAGAGAAAAAAGAAAAAGGCGAATTAGCTTAATTATTATTTTATATTTATGAGGAGACCTATATGAGCGTAACAAATGAACAATTAATTGAACATATTTCTAAAATGTCAGTTCTTGACCTAGCTAATCTAGTTAAAGAACTTGAAGAAAAATTTGGTGTATCAGCTGCTCCTGTAGCAGTTGCTGGTGCAGCTGGACCCGCTGCTGTAGTTGAAGAACAAACAGAATTTACAGTTATTCTTGCAGATGGTGGAGAAAAGAAAATTAACGTAATTAAAGAAATCCGTACCATTACTGGACTAGGTTTAAAAGAAGCAAAAGACCTAGTAG
>CANFNN010000031.1 GCA_947448095.1 Bacteriovoracaceae bacterium
AATTGATGGCCTTGGTCTTTTTTTCGGCCAAAACTTTAAAATCATTTCCCAGTGAAGCCACTTTATCAGGATGGTTTTGTTTCAGCAGTTCAAAATAGCGTTTTTTGAGTTCTGATTTATTAAGAATCTGCCCGGCAGGGATTTCAAATATTTCTTCAGCTGTCGCAGTCGCTTTATTATTTGGGGCTGACTTTTTAGGCTCTTCTTGCTCTCGTCGTTTTTGCTGACGCGCCTTTTCTTCACGCGCCTGGGCCAATCGTTCTTGATAATCATTTTTATTTTGAGTTTGCGTCTTGAATTCAACAACGGGTTCTTTTTTCACTTCGACATGGGGATTATCAATCGGTTTGTTTTCTTCATGAACTTTTTTAATAAAGAAGAAGGGAAGTTTGATGAACAGAAAATATCCAACGAGTAAAAACACACCAACTGGCAGAAGTTTTCCGCCGGCCGCTGATAAAGTTTTAATGTAGTAATTGAGGATTTCCATTCGAAGTCTTTTCGACCGAATGGGGCAGATTCATGAGGAAATACCTAATTACATAATGAAATTAAGTGGAAGCCCCACAGCAAAAACCACGGCCATAAGGATCGCAGTGCCAACCAGGATAGAAGCTAAAATCTTATAAGGAATGCCAAACATAATAATCTCCTGTGTTTATTCTAGTAGCGCGGAACACTGGGGTCAATCTCCACTGACCACAGATCGATTCCACCCGCCAGAGAAAGGGCATCAAACCCCTGATACTTGAGAAACTGAGTCGCATAAAGACTGCGAACCCCATGGTGACAGTAGACGATGAGGGGTTTTTTGTCTCGCGGAAGTTCCTCAAAGCGCTGTTCTAGTTCATGCAAAGGAATATGCAGGCCACCCAATGAGCAGATCTCACGCTCATCATTTCGGCGCACGTCCAAAAAATTGAATTCTTTATTTTGTTTGATCCAGTCGGCGATTTTAGATTGGGCTATTTCCATCTGGATTTCCTAAGGTGTGACCAATTTCTAATTTATTAAAGACAACACTTGCGGGTGGAACACTTTGAGTCAACCACACGTTGCCACCAATGACGGATGCGCGGCCAACAACAGTTTCTCCGCCTAGAATAATAGAATTTGCATAAATCACGACATCACTTTCGATAGTGGGGTGGCGCTTTATGGACTGCATTTTCTTTTTTACACTCAGAGCACCTAGGGTCACCCCTTGATAGACTTTGACGTTCCTGCCAATAATCGCTGTTTCTCCAATCACAACCCCTGTTCCATGGTCGATGAAAAAACTTTCTTCAATCTTCGCACCTGGGTGAATATCGATTCCCGTTTTTTCGTGGGCATATTCGCTCATTAAGCGGGGAAGAAGGGGGACTTTTAATTCATGAAGCGCATGGGCAAAGCGGTAAATGCAAACGGCATAAAAACCAGGGTAGGTGATAATAACTTCTTCTTTAGAGTAGGCAGCTGGGTCACCCACGAAAGCTGCATTAACATCTGTATCAAGTTGGGCGGCGATCAGTGGGAATGACTCAAAAAACTTTTCCACCCTGACAGTTCCGTCAGTTTTGAGCTTGGGGTCCAAAAGAATGAGGGATTCCATATAGGAATTAAAGCGCCGCTTCAGTTCTAGGAGCTGGGATTCAGTGTCTTCTTGTCCGCCCGACCCTTTGCAGCCCCTTTGAGGGAAAAGAAGGCAGATGAGTTCGTCAACTGATTGCCGGACTTGAGGTATATTCATCACGATTGTGGCCGCCTGGTAGCGCTCACGATGTAAAAACTGGGCGAGTATTGAAGACATGAGAGACCTTTTGCAGTATAAAGAGATCACTTAAAAATACCCTCAAGCCATGGAAAATTCAATGGATCTTAAAAACAAACTCAAATCCACTGGTCTTCTTCAAGTTATTGGAAATACACCTTTGCTCAAGGTTCAATCCCTTAGCAAGATTACTGGTTGTGACATTTTCATGAAGTGTGAGCATCTTAATCCGGGCGGAACAATTAAAGATCGACCAGCTATGCATATGGTGGTTGAGGCAATTGCCAGCGGAGTCCTCAAGCCTGGAATGACAATCGTAGAAGGCACGGCCGGAAATACGGGTATTGGTTTGGCCTTAGTGGGTCAGGCACTTGGCTACAAAGTGATCGTGATCATGCCTAAAGGCATGGCGATTGAAAAACATAAAGTCCTTAAGCTCTATGGTGCTGAAATCGTCGAAACCGAGGCAGTTCCGTTCTCTGATGAGCGTCACTTCTTTAAAGTCGGAAGAAAAATCGGTTTGAGTTCTCCCAATTACTGGTGGGCCAACCAATTTGATAATCCAGATAACTATCTGTCTCACTACCTATATACGGCGCCTGAAATGTATAAAGACATGGAAGGAAAAATCGACTCGGTGGTTGTGGCCGCCGGCTCTGGTGGAACGGCCGCAGGTATTTCGAAGTTCATGAAAGAACAAAATAAAAATATTCGCGTTGTGATTCCTGATCCTATGGGAAGCGGAATTAGTAGCTACTTTAAAACGGGGGAATTCACTTCCGACCACTCCTACACTATGACCGAGGGTGTGGGGATTACTCGTTTCCAGGATAATTTTAAACATATCCACCAAGACGAGTGCTACACAATTGATGATCAAAAGCTCACTTCTCTTGCGATGTACATGCGAGAAGCCGAAGGCTTAGTGATGGGTATGTCTTCCATGCTTAACCTTGCAGGGGCCTTTAAGACGGCGCTTAAAATGGGTCCAGGCAAGAGGATCGTAACGATCATGTGTGATGGTGGTGAGAGAGCGATTTCTAAAATGTATAATCCTGAATTTCTAAAAGAAAAAAATCTGGATGGATCTTTGTTATCTGAAAAAGAAATCGTGGAATTGTATAAAAATTTCTAGTTCAAAGGCCAGCGACACTTATAGTGCTTAGCCGTTTTGATATTTGAGATGATCTTTCCCTCTTCAGAAGAGTCTACAAATTCTGGTAGGGGAAGGTTATGTTTTAAGCAATACCCTTGGTAGTAGTCTCGGCGTGTGGGATGCTCTGGGTTTACCAGGTTAAATGTTTCTCCCTTAAGCTTCTGTTCGATGACAAGCTCCACAAAATTTACACAGTCATTCAAATGAATCAAGTTCACAGGCAGATTTCCACCCTGAACATTTTTGCGTCCACTAAGAATTTTTCCAGGATGCCGGTTTGCACCAATCAATCCACCAAACCTAATGATCGTATAGAAGGGAAAATGAGAGATAAAATTTTCTTCAGCCACTAGGACTTTTGCATTTTCTGTATCAGGCTCAGGGATGGTGGACTCGTCAACAGTCCCTGCGAGGTTGCCGTAAACTGAGGTCGAGCTAATGAAAACGACATGAGTGCCTGGTTGCCACTTCCAGGTCTTGAGCCAATCAAGTTGATTTTGAAACGGTGGAATATTTAAAATGATGACATCACTTGAGAGCATATTTAGTGAAGGCGCCAAATCTGTATTGAGTTGTTCGGCATCAATATCTTGTTGAGCGAAGGACTGGATCTTCTCAAGTGAGCGAGTGGTACCAGCAACTTCAAATTTTCCCTGAAGCTTTTGGGCCAAAGCTTCACCGAACCAACCTAGGCCTATGATGCTAATTTTCATTTTTGCTTCTTATTAAACATGTTTTGGAGATCATTATCGAGAAAATAAATGTAGGAGAAATATCTATTACGGCGAACTTCAGGAACAACATCTGCCATGTGAACCATCGTGTTCGTAACATTCAGCGCCTCATTGATATCGCCCTGTTGAATATAACTAACTGCTAGGTTGTAGGCGATCGGAACATTCAAAGCATCTGCTTCAAGACTAGCTTTGTAGAAGGAGACTTCATTTTGATAGTAGAGGGCAGAAGTTCTGATTTGATAAGCAAAGAGAGGTAAAAAAATCAAAGGCACTAAACCAGAAAACTTCATCTGCCACTTTGATAAAAGAGTCAGCCATAGGCAAAGAAAAAAAGGCAACGCCAGATACAAGTGCTGATCACTTACCCAGGCCAAATTCATATAGGGAGCAGGAAAGATTCCTAAGAAGGGAAGCATCATGATGTAGCCACAGATCAAGTAAAGATTAGCTACTGTTGCCCAGTTGATGGCGATCATTAAAGTCAGAAAAATCAAATGAAAGTATTCAATTAGGCCTGGACGGGAATAATTCAGGCCTTTGACGGGCTGATTTTCTAGAGGCATGAGAGTTTGCCAGAAATAATAGTGGGCCGTTAAAATAATGTTTTCCAGTTTGAGGATCATTTTATTTTTTTTGACGACTGCAGGTTTTGGGGGCAATACATTTTTCACCACTGGGATGACATCTTTTACGGCAACTTTTACGACTACTTTTTCCTGGATTTTGGAGCTGGTCTCAGCTGCAATCGGTTTGATCTGAGTGGCTTCTAAATGACCTAAAGCTCGTTTCGTTACATGGCTTTCCATTATTCGCAGGCCAGCGAACAGACTGAATAGAAAAAAAGGAATGAGCCAGAGAAGCTCTTTTTTATGTTCTTTTTTATAAGAAAAGAAAAAGAAAATAACACACAAAGGAAGAGAAGCCGATTTTGAAAGCAAGGATAACAGAAAACAGAGCCATGAAGGGAAATACCACTTTTTATTTTCTTGTGCTCTGGTGAGGCAGAGAAAAGAAATGATGGCAAAAAGAAAGCATAATAATGTTTTTAACTGAATCATCCAACTAACGGAGATAACGTTCGATGGATGCAGAAGAAATAAAAGGAAAAGTATTCTTGAAAAAGAAAACTTGAAAAAATCACTCAGTCTAAGGAGCAAATAAGCATTGAGAAAATGCACCAGAAGATTGAAACAATGATAATAGGTATAATTTTGTCCCCACCAACTAAAAAGAATTTTTTGAATTGAAACACTCATCGGCCAGCTAAAATCCTGCCATATTGTGAGATAAGAAAAATCTTTGGTGATCACATCATATTTGAAAAGATAGCTCAAATCATCCCAAACAGGCATTCCATTCAATGAAGGCCAGTAAAGGGCCAGCAACACGACAAACGAAGCAAAAAGAAAAATGGGTTTAGGAATTCTGTTGATCATACATCTGTTCAAGAACTAGTTGGGCGTTATATGAACGATCTGGCCCCATATAGAAGAAATAACATTTTGCTTTTCTTAAGAGTTGAAAAGCGCAAATGCTCCTGAGAATTGCGTGATAAGTGAGTTTCAACATATCAGTAGGATTAAAATTTAAAAACATCTCCACTACCTGAGGAAGACCAACACCCATAACCATGTGTTCCATCAAATGAGTAATCATCTTCCACTTTGGAACTGGAGTGAGAATGGACTGACCCTGAGAAAGTCTCAGGCCTGCAATTAACACAGTTTTATGTGGTTTTCCATCAGACAGAGTGATTCGAGCTGCAAGTTGGGATAAACCAGCTGTCCACTTGGCCGGGTATTGAGTTCTTTTGAACTCGGTCCAATTAAGTTTAGAAAGTGGACCGTCTTCAGGTTTTTTATCCAGACTGATTTTAGAGGGGAAATTATGAACAACACCGCTTAAATCCACTAACGGCATGTCATCGGATATTATTTTAATCTCAGGATTTTCCAGTAAGTGTGAGAGCAGTGTGCTTTTGCCTCCTTTAGAGGGAAGCATCACAAGGGTATCAATTCGGCCTAACGAAATTCCCAAAGCATGAACTCTACAAAGACCTTTTCGGTCGAGTTCTTGACCCAGAATGGAATGAATTGCTAGAAAGGCGATCTCATACAAACGATCGCTATCGAGGGAATATATTCTGACAGATTCTTCCTGTTTATCCCAAATCGTTAGGGCCTCTCCTCTGTAGTCGATGTAGCGTCTTGGTCCTATTCGGTAAATGCTGCATGTTTCTAGAATTTTCACCGCAACCATTGAAGGCAGCTCAGGGGAGGACTCACGGAAAATTTCGACTGTCGTTTGAACTGATTTTGCCTCATTTTGAACAAAATAATGAAACTCTTCCTGCAATTTCCTGATGGTCGCCTCTTCATTGCTAGATACAAGAATGATATGATTATGAAAATTTAGGTAAAGCTGCAAACTAAGGATCCTTGTGGTTTCATTCAGTGTTTTAATTATAACTCATGGTCGTGAAGAACTGCTATTGAAATGTCTTGATTCTTTGCGTCCTTCAGTTGAGAAATGGCAACTTATTATCGTGGCCAATGGTTTGCCTTTATCAAATGAAGTGATTGAAAAAGCTTATTCACTAACGTCTGAAGTTGATATTTTGAATTTAGAGCATCAGCAAACTCCTGGAAAGTCGCGCAATGAAGGCGTGAAGCTTGCTCACTATGACTGGGTTTATTTAATCGATGATGATGCTTATGTTTATCCGCGCTATTTTGAAATTGCTCTTCCTCTTCTGTCTCAGGAACGGGTAGAGATTCTGGGAGGGCCGGATGCGCCTGCTCGAGGAATGGATCTGTTCTCAGAGGCTTTGGCGATTACGTTAACATCTCCGTTTTGTACCGGGAAAACTTTTAGTCGTCACAAAGGTCAAGGCCATCAGATGACTAAGGCCAATGAACAGATCCTCACTTCTTGCAATCTATGGATTCGCACCAAACTGCTTCAAGAAGTAAAGTTTCCAGAGGATTACCTTCGAACTGAAGAGACGGCCTTGCTTTTGGATTTGGAAAAAAAAGGGGTAAATATGTTTTACCACCCTGATTTGAAAGTTGGTCATCATCGCAGAAAAAATTTAGTGAGTTTATTTCATCCCACCTTCTATGGAGGATATTATCGGGCCAAAGTGTTGAAGGAAAAAGTCGCAAGCGGCACTGGGTTCTTCTGGCTACCTGCCTTATTCGTACTACTGCATTTATTGATTTTTATAAGTCCGACTCTCTTTTGGACATTGACCAGAATCTATCTAGGGCTCATTGTGATGATGAGTTTAAATCTCGCCTCACGACAAAAAAACATTAAGCTCTTTGCTTACATTACACTCTTGCATTACTTCATTGTGTTCTTTTATGGTCTTGGTTTTCTCTCTAACCGGCTAGGTTTTCGTGAAAATAGATGAAGCTCTCAAGCAAAAAATACTTGGTCAGGCGTTTTTTCGCGGCAAGATTGTTTCTGGATCAATGATTCCTGTCATTAAGATAGGTGAAGAAATTTTAATCGATGTAAAATCCAAAGAGCTGAAGCGATTTGATATTATTGTTTTTCTTAGGGATGAAATCCTCATCTGCCATTATCTATGGAACATAAACCGATTCGTGGAGCCTCTTTTAATGCAGACCCGTAACATCAAGGGCGGCAAAGACTATCCAATAAAAGAAGAAGACTATATTGGAAAAGTCGTTTCGCATAAATTAAGTTTCTTTCGAAAATTAAAAATTATTTTTACTCAATAGCTGTCTGAAAGCAGGATCACTTGCATAATCTCGAATAGGTGTCTGCTTCTTATAGAAAATCATGTCGGGGAAGAGAGACTCACAATCAGGAAGCGGGAAAAATTGGGCTTTATGATTAAAGCTAAGATCAATTTCAAAAACCTTCTCTTCATTGTCCACTGAGGCAAAGCTTGAAATGATTGCTCCTCTTGAAACCATGTAGTGATTTAAATAATTATCAGAAATTACCAAGCGGCTTGTCATTAAATCCAAACAGTAGGCGTTTAGCAAAGATGGATGTTCAAATAAATCACTGTGACCCAAATAGGTGAGTTTATGATTTGGAAATACATCCTTAATCATTTCGACGACCTGATACCCAATGAAGGATTCTTTCCAGAGTGCGCCGAAAGGATTATTTCGAATCGGCAGAAAAACTTCTACCACGGCACTCGGATTTGCTTCAGAAAGAGTGGCCAGAGATCTTTTTATTTCCTCTAAAGAAGGCAGGATTTGTTCGTTCATTAATCCAGTGATAATTATTCTTTTGGCCTCTGAGATTTTCATCTTTGTTTTTTGAACAACCTGCCAAGAGGAGAACATATGCCTAAGGTTTTTAGGAACCAGTGGTGCAAGTTTTGGGTCAATAAAAAAGTGAGTGGATAGATTTGGAAGCAGCTGGAAGTTTTTGAGAATGAAAGCGCCGAAACCGAGAGCACCATCCCTGACCGTCATGGCCGAGAACTGAGACAGATATTCTGCTTTAGGAACCTTAAACAGAAAGCCAGGATTCAATTCATGAAAGTATTCCAAACTCTGTGGGTAGAGCTCACTGAAGACTTGTGTCACGTCAGGAGTTTGGGGATTATAAAAATTACTTTTCGAAAGTGTGTTGGCACTTTGGTACTGGGCCTTAAGGATTTCTAACATAAGATGAATAAATATCCCTATAGAGTTGGTTCAAGGTAAAATCACTGTTCAAATACATCTGACCACTTGGATTCATCTGGCTTGCGAGTGCTGCTCGTTTAAACAGGGGAGTGAACCCCTTGAAGGTCGGGGAGTTTCTTCGCAAAAGTTCTTCTATGATTTTAGTCGCTCGAGAAAGTCCAAACTTTTGATTCGCAGCGCTGGCCATTGCATCACGATTATTTGTTTGTGGGTTGAGATAAAAATATCTCATCGTTTTCTTGGCCGCTGTAGTTGAAACTTGCTTGGATCTTTTGCCTATTCTGACTGGGATAAACGAAGTTGATTGCGCAAGCGCTGGGTGATGAAAACTTGCGAGTCCTCCCCAATCAGTTAATCCCACACTAAGCCCTACAAACTGAGCTTCCGCAACACTCATGCCGTAGTCTTCATCGTTATGAACACTCAGGTTCATAAAAACATCCGCTCCCTGATAAACCTTGAGTAGCTGAGAGTTTGGGACATGCCCCATAAAGTGAATTCTCGCTTGAATATCTAGCGGCAAAGCTTTGAAGGCATTATAAAAGACTCTAAAGTATTCGCCCTCTAAATCTGCTATGCCTAAGAAGAGGTCTCCAATATTATCTTGAATCCCGTATAAAAACAGGTGAGCTCTCGAATCATTTTTAAATTCACTCGCAAAACTTGTAATGAGTGTTTTAATTCTTTTTTGACGAGATAGCCTACCGGTAAAAAGAAAGGCTACGTCATTATCAGTCAGCTTCCAGTCATTTCGTTGTCTATTTCTTAACTCTTGATCTGGGTAAAAATCTTTTGGATCCACTGGAAATGGGCAAATCGTACAAGAATTATTTAAAAACATTTTATCAATCAGAATCTTTTGTCTCTCAGAGGCAACAACAAACTCAACCTGATAGGTTTCCAGCATTAAGCCTAATTTTTCCCATTGAGCGTAAAAAATGGTGAAATCACCAAACAGATGAAAAATAATTTTAGGCTTCTTCTTACCCTCATAAAGTGAATTGAGAGTTTGAAAAAGGACAATTGGATGAGGTTTGTGATCTATAATGGCCAGAACATCGGGAGCATAGGTCACAATCTCTTGGGCGAGATTATTCAGTCCTGCTTGAGTACCTGGCTTATGCGGAAAATTGAAATGACTCAGTTCCACATCCTGGCAGGCCTGATACGATTTATGAAGATTAAACACAATCTTTTGGCAGCTAACCCAGTTAGACTCTTGGAAGGAAAAGATACATGCGATTTTTTGCATAACCCATTAAATCAAAGAGTTATTGCATCCAGCAACAGGAAAATCTCCGACGGTTTTAGTTTTGACTAACAAATAGTCAAAGACAGGGGTTTTGGCGTTAAAATAAGATAAAAACGGAGATTTATATGAAGAAAATTTTGGCATTAAGCTTCTTGATGAGTTCCTCTATGCTTTTGGCGGGCACTGATTTTGGGTACCTCAAAAAAGAAGACCAGCAGTATTATAAAAATGACAGCATGGAAGGTAACAACAAAATGGAGCGGATCGATAGTACGGTAAAAGAAATTAATAAACTCTACGGCGAGCTTGCTACCATGAAAGCTGAGATCGCTCAACTAAAGCAGGAAGTCGAACTTCTTAAGTCCAAGAAATGAAACTTCTTTTTGAAACCAAAATTGATCGTCCCTATTTAGAAATTAAGTCCAAATTTAATTTGGACCTGTTTGTTGCGCTCAAGCCTCCGGTCGTTAACCTCTCAGTTAAACGTTTTGATGGATGCTCTCCTGGGAATGAAGTGCATTTAGACCTCAATACTTTTGGCATGAAGCAGAAATGGGTGAGCGTCATTACTGAGGAAACTCTTACAGACAAAGAGTGGTCCTTTGTTGATGAAGGCAAATTCATGCCTTGGCCTCTTGGCTCTTGGAGGCATCACCATAGAGTCGTAGCGCTGGATGATAAGTCTTCCCTAATCGTTGATGACATTACTTTTGAATGCGTTCTTCCCTGGATGAATATCTTTATGTATCCTGCCTTGTGGCCAACTTTTGCCGTTCGGCCTAGCCGATATAAAAAGTTTTTTCGAGGAAATTAAATGAAAAAATTTTTATGTTTTTTTTTGTTTCTGAGCCTTCGGATTCACGCCACTACTGTGCTCTTTTTGGGAGACTCCTTAACTGAGGGCTACCAACTTGATAAAGAAGATGCCTATCCCTCTATCATTGAAAAAAACTTAAAAGGGAAGCATCCCGATTTAAAAGTGATCAATGGGGGAGTGAGTGGTGCTACGACCGCTAGCGGACTCAAGCGCCTTAACTGGTACGTCAAGGCCAAGCCTGATGTTATTGTTCTCGCTTTAGGCTCCAACGATGGTCTGCGGGGCATGAATCTTAAGGAGTCGGAGAAAAATCTCTCACTCGTGATAGAAAAAGCCCAAGCCGAAAAAATCAAAGTTCTTCTGGTTGGGATGAAAATGCCAACCAATTACGGGGAACCTTATAGAACTAATTTTGAAAAACTTTTTCCGACACTGGCAAAAAAATACCATTTGCCACTCATACCTTTTTTACTCAAAGGAATTGGTGGGAACCCCAAGCTCAATCTTGCTGATGGGATTCATCCTAATACTGAAGGTCATAAAATTATGGCCACAACGGTTCAAAATGTTTTGGAGCCTCTTTTATGATGAATATTGTGAATGTCAAAAAAAGTTACGGCCAGGGAAGCTCGCGCGTAGAAGTTTTAAAAGGCATTAATCTTAAAATAGAATCAGGTGAAACTCTCGCCTTAGTGGGAAAATCAGGTTCAGGGAAATCGACTTTGTTGTCTTTGATGGCAGGTCTTGATCAAGTGGATTCGGGAGAAATCTGGATTCAAGAAAAATGTGTCAATAAGCTCTCTGAAAAAGAACTGACATTGTTTCGTGCTCAAAATATTGGAATTGTCTTTCAACAGTTCCATTTAGTGTCGACTTTGACCGCACTAGAAAACGTACTATTGCCGCTGAATATTCTTAAAAATCCCAACGCCCTTGATGTTGCTACCAAATTGATTGATCAAGTGGGCCTAAGTCACCGCTCTCATCATTTACCGTCGGAGTTGAGTGGAGGAGAAAGTCAAAGAGTGGCGATCGCACGTGCTCTTTCAACGAGTCCAGCCATTTTATTTGCTGATGAACCAAGTGGAAATCTGGACGAGGAAACAGGCGCCAAGGTGATGGATCTTCTTTTTGAGATGGTCAAACAAACTAAAACGACTTTGATCCTCGTGACCCACGATATGGACTTGGCCAAGAAGTGCTCAAGAATTATTCTCTTGGAGCATGGGAGTTTGGCGTGATTTTTAAGCTCTTCTTAGTTAAAGAGATTAAGAAGTTTCCTTTATTCTTTCTCTTACTCATTTTCACTTTGTTACTAGGCACTCTGGGACTCACTGGAATTAGTGTTGTCTCTGAGCAAGTCAAAGGCAAGCTTGAAGCGAATGCGCGAGAGCTTCAGACCTCAGATCTCGCGGTCAGTGCGCGCAGGGATTTACTTCCTGGTGAACTCGAGGCCTTAAATACAATCATCTCTCCCATCAAACATCAAACCTATAAAATTGTGGACATCTATTCTATGGTTCGCCATGAGAAAACCTCTCAAACGCGTTTAACTGAAATCAGATCTGTGGAACAGGGCTTTCCCTTTTATGGGGAGATTGTTCTTAAGGCAGGATTGTTTCAAGTCGATGGCCTCTACATCTCTAATGACCTAGCAGAGATATGGGAAGTGGCCGTTGGGGATGACTTAAAAATTGGCGATAAAGTTTTTAGAGTCAAAGGAATTGTTACCAGAGATAGCTCTCAAGGTCTGCGCGGTTTTTCTCTGGCCCCTCGAATCTATTTACCTCTTAAGGATGTCGAAACGACTGGTCTTCTTCGGCCCGGATCGACCGGCAGTTATGCCCGTCATTTTATGTTGCCCACTTTTTTGCAGCCAGATTTTGAAAAGTTAAGAGACCAGCTACTTAAGGTTCTACCTGACTCAGCGATCAAGGTCACTTTGCCGCAAGAGAGTAGTGATCAGAGTGGGCGAGTGATTGGTTATTTGACGGATTTTATGTCGCTGGCCGCTTTGATTGGACTTTTATTATCTTTGGTTGGCATTTTTTATCTCTATCAGTCTAATCTTCTTGCAAGACTCAGAGACTTTTGTTTGTTTCATTTAATGGGCCTTGATAAAAAACATATTATTCTGGGCCTCATTCTTCAATTTTCCATTGTGTTTCTTATTGTTTTTACCTTGCAGGCCTTTCTCATTGTGCCTGGCTATAAACTCATTTACCCAATATTGTCTAATTCTCTTGGAATTGATCTTTCTCCGGAAGTGAATTTAAAAGCCGTTTTTTCGCAGCTGCCTTTTTTATACGGGCTGACACTTGCGATTTTAATCCCACTTCTTTTAGGTCTCATGCGAACCTCGATGGGTCTTCAATTGAAAGCTCCTAAAATTTCGATGGGGCAATTTCGATTTTATGATTTCACTCCCTTTATCATTTTGCTTTGGGCCTTTGCGGCTTTTATAAGTCACTCGATTAAAATGGGAAGCCTCTTTTTTGGTGCCCTCTTGATCGTTTTTGTTCTCTCTACTTTTTTAATTAAACTCATTCAGTGGCTGTTGAAAAAATATGTCGCGAACAGGGGACTGCTCTCACCTAGTATTGAAGCTGGGGTCGCGATCCGAAATATTATTCATTCTGGCCACAAGCTCACGCTTAGCTTCTTGTCATTAACTCTAAGTGCGACACTCATTTCTTTGATCCTTCAGTTAGACAGCTTGATCCAAAAAGAATTCACCTTAGATGAAAGTAAACCGAGCCTCTTTATTTTTGATATTCAAGAAGATCAAATGCAGGAACTGCAAAATTTTGCCTCTCAAAAAGGGGTCAAGCTTGAAGGGGTGACACCCATGATTCGCGCAAGGCTTGATAAGGTGAACGGAAAATCATTTGCCCGAGTTGATGAGCCCTCTAATCTTCGAACCAGAGAAGATGAAGTGGATGCGCGCATGAAAAATCGCGGGATCAATTTGACTTACCGAAAGGACTTGAGTCCAGCCGAAACCCTGGTGGAAGGGAAGCCATTTCCGGATGAAGCACCTCAAAATAATCGTCCGGCCTTTGTCTCCATGGAAAAAAGATACGCTCAAAGACTAGGCTTAAAAATCGGTGATCACGTTACTTTTGATATTCAAGGCGTAGAAGTTGAAGGACTGATTCGAAATTTCAGAGAAGTGAAGTGGACCAGTTTCTATCCGAATTTTTTTGTGAACGTGGAGCCAGGCTTTATTGATGAAGCGCCCAAAACTTATCTGGCGGTTCTTCCTCAAGGAAAAAAAGAAATTAAACGCTATTTTCAGCGAGAAGCCGTGGGGAAATTTCCTAATATCTCATTTGTGGACGTAGAAGAGCTTATCCAAAAACTTACGAGCCTGTTTGATAAGGCGCGAAAGGCGATAGGGGTTATCTCTTGGCTCAGTCTCGCCATTGGTCTGGTGATTCTCTACGGTCTCTCGCACGATCAGGTTTATCGGCGCTACTATGACTTGGCACTTATGAAGACACTCGGCTTTTCTCCGGGCGCCCTTAGAAAACATCTCTTAATAGAGTTTGGATTTCTCTTTCTTCTGGCCTTAGGAGTTGGTTTTTTTCTGGGATGGCTGATGGCAATAATTATTGGGCGTGAAGTTTTTAAACTTGGCTGGAGCATCAATTGGAGCATGATTTTGTATCCAGGGCTTCTTTTAAGCGTTCTATGTTTAGTAACGATCCTCTTTTCTTCTTGGAACGCCGTGAAGGCCAAGCCCCGAGAGCTATTGTCGGACTCTTAATTCTTAATTCTTCTGCCTTTTTCCTTTTCAAGGGGCAGAGGACTAATTAAAATTTTCCCCATATGTTTGGAATAGAATTCTCAGAAGCAGGCCTGGTCCAGTTTTTCGCGCAGTACGCTTATCAGCCGGCCTACGTTTACACTTTTATATGTTGCTTTATGTTAGCGGCTTCATTTGGTTTGCCTATTCCTGAAGAGCTGACTCTGATTAGTGCTGGTCTTGTTGCCTATATGGCCCAGCATCCCGCTCAGTTCCCTCCTCCTTACCCTGGTGCTGAAGGGGTAGAAACAATTACACTTTGTGTAGTGGCGTTTCTCGCAGTCTTTTGTAGTGATCTGGTGGTTTATCTGATTGGAAAAATTTTTGGTGGTCGAATTATCAAAACCAAGTTTTTTCAAAAACAAGTCGCTGGTGCGGGTTTTGATAAAATCAATTCATGGTTTCAAAAATATGGTGGTTGGGCCTGCGGCATTTTTCGATTTACTCCAGGACTTCGTTTTCCTGGTCACTTAAGCTGCGGTCTTTTAGGCATCCCGCTTTGGAAATTTTGCGCAGTAGATGGTTTGGCGGCTTTGGTTTCTGCCCCGACTCAGGTTTACTTTGTAGCGACTTATGGTGGTCAGGTACTAAAGCACTTAAAAGAATTTAAAATCATCCTCGTTAGTGTTCTCGGTGTGGTCTTGATTGTCTGGCTTCTTCGCCGTCTTTATCTCAAGAAATTTAAAAAAGCTGCTGTTTAAGTAAATAACTCACAAGCAGCTTCAAGTTTAAGTGCCAATTCTTTTCGGAATTGGTTGAGGTCTGTGTATTTGAAATCCACTTCTTTAAAAGTGACTTTTGTTTTATCCATGTACTGGGGAAAATCCCAATTCACAGAAGCTGTAATGACCAGATGCCCTCTCTCAGGAGTTAATTCCTTTATTTTTGTTTGCAGGCGCAGCTTGATCGTGGGTTTTTGTGCCTTAGGCACAGTTTTGGCAAGTTCCATGATGCCGGACTTAGTTGCGGGTTCACTAATCTTTAAGGCCTCAACCATAGAGCTCTCAAAGCTTTCAGCACCATAGATGTAGGGAGCAATCTCATAGGTCTTAAGATCTTTTGATTCATTTGTTTCGAGGTAGCGGTAAAGAAAGTTATCCATCGTTTCAATCAGGTAGTCATGAAGCTTGGCCTCATTGTCGAAGCTATGTTTAAGCTTATCTTGCCATTCATTAATCTGTTTTGAGTTATCGTTCATTCGGCTTTCCCGCTACAATGTTGTGATGCGAATCTTAAACCCGCGTAAAGATCTTATTATTGTAGAGGATTTCTTCTCGCCCGAGCAAGCTGCGGAGTGGTTAGAATGGGTGAGCTTAAAAGGTCAGGACACTCTTCGCGGTTTTCATCACCCAAAGCTCAAGCCGAATCGGTTTCATAAAGAACCTAAATATCCTGTAAAAAAATATATGTGCCTAGGTCTATACTGGAATCCACTGGATTACATGTATCATCCCATTTTGCCAGAAACAAACGCGAAGCCTTTTCCCATTCCTGTAAAACTTAAAGAGCTGGGTCAAAAAATTCTGAAAGAATTTTATCCTTACCCGAATTATTCTCCAGAAACTGTACTCGTGAATTTCTACACGGATAAGTCTTCTATGGGTCTGCATGTGGACAAAGATGAAGAGGATCACCTTTCTCCGGTTATCGGACTGAATTTTGGATCCACTTGCCGATTTATGTACGAAGATGAAGACCGGGAAATGAAAGAGATTAAGATCCCGGGAAATAGTGTGTATGTCTTCGGAGGCAGTGCAAGGCTGATGCGGCATGGACTTGGTTCGATTTATGCCAAGACTCTTTCTCCGGGCAGTGAAGGCCATCTTCAAAACAAAGAGCGACTCAATTTAACCATGAGGCAAGTTTATGCTCATGAATAAAAAAAAGGATATTTTA
>CANFNN010000032.1 GCA_947448095.1 Bacteriovoracaceae bacterium
AACTCACCATCAAAGTTAAAAGCACGAGGATCTGAGTCAGATCCATAAATAGCAATCTTACGATAGTTAATGTCACCAGTTAATTCAGTTGAATCTTGGTTTTTTTCATCTTTTGGCTGGAAAGTACCAATCCCGCGACGATCTTTCTCTGAAAGAATAAGGCGCTTAACTCTGAGGTGCTTCATCACCTTGTTCCAGTCACCATTGTATTTAAGCATGAATTCATTAAGAATGAATCGGCAAGCAGGGTTTACTTCCCCTTTAATTTTTACTTTGTAAGGAGATTTATTCACTTTGGCGAGTTCCGCCAAAAATAAATCACGAACTTCTAATGGAAGAAGTTTTAGTGGCTCCTCGTGCATAGGACTTGCAAAGACTTTCTGGCCACCTAAAATGTGTGAGCCCTCATCGTCAATCCATTCATAAGTATAAAGAGCACCCTCATCAGTTCGTGAGTAATGCTCAAGACCTTTTTTCAAGATGCGGGAGACAGAAGATTTGGCCGATCCTACTGGACCATGAAGAAGGAGAACCCTCTTCTCTGTTCCGTAACCAAGAGCAGCTGATTGAAAGAAATTCACCATTTTCATTAAGTGAACATCAATCCCAAAAATTGCATCTTTGCCATTTTCGAATGGATCATCAAAAAAGTGATAGCGAATCACATCTTTTTTATACTCAGTATACTGGGATGTTCCACAGCTCATGATCATGTCGTAAATGCGCTGAAAAGAATTTCGAGCGATCGTTGGATTCACCATCACTTTATCTACGTAGTCTTGAAAACTTCCCTGCCAATGAAGGTGAGAAAAATCTTTGGGATTGTAATTTTGTGTGATGAAAGATTGGATATCAAAATTTGCCATGGACTCCCCCTGAGGCAGTTTTGGGCAGATAAGCCCTTAATTTATTGTACCTCTTAAGGATATCTTCTCCAAACAATTCCGCCAATACGGCAAAAGAGAGTATAACTCCTCCGACGAGTTCACTCCGGTAAATATCCTCTTGAATTTGTGTTTGACTAAAATTCACTTCAACCTATCATTAGACTGTAATTACTTTTTTTAGGGTCAATATGGGAATACTGTGTGCTGGTGCCTCTGATATTGGGCGAAAA
Source organism: Bacteriovoracaceae bacterium (assembly GCA_947448095.1). Taxonomy (GTDB): domain Bacteria; phylum Bdellovibrionota; class Bacteriovoracia; order Bacteriovoracales; family Bacteriovoracaceae; genus Peredibacter. The sequence continues at coordinate 1,118 of CANFNN010000032.1, forward strand.
CGCAAAACGAACCAAGATTCGATCTGTGTAGACCATAAACATCATTTTTATGCTGTCGCCGATGGCATGGGTGGGCACAACGGTGGCGATATTGCTTCCCAACTTTCTGTCAAAATAATGCCAGAATACCTCGCCCAACATGAATCTGTAGAACCCCAAAAATTAATGAAAGGCATGATTCAAGAAATCAATCAGGCAATCCTGCATAAAGCGGAACAAGAGCCCGAGCTTCATGGAATGGGTACAACCCTGTCTGCAATCTATTTTCATGGGCAGTCATTGGTGACTGGAAACGTCGGAGATTCCCGCGTCTACTTAGTCAATAATCATCACATCTACCAAATGACTCGCGACCACTCATTTGTTCAAGAAAAACTAAACATGGGTATCTATACCCGCGAAGAAGCGGTCAAAGACCCCCAGAAAAACGTTCTCGTGCGATCAGTCGGCTTTGAATCTGATATTAATGTCGACGTTTTCAACTACCGCATCTGCAAAAATGACATTTTTATGATCTGTTCTGACGGATTGCACGGCAAAGTCAGCGACGGAGACATTCTTCACATCATTCAAAAAAATATTACTGACCCTGCAACCTGCTCCAGAGAAGACGTTGAAGGGGCAGTCAAAGAACTGATTCAGCAGGCCAATGACAATGGTGGGCAGGATAATATCTCTGTCATTGTGGCAGTTGCCCAGGCCTAGAGATCTTGAACTTATTTGTTCCCAATTCTCACTCTTAGTCATAAAATATTCTGCATGGATAAATACTATACCGTTATGGTGGTCCCCGAGAAACAAAAAGGGGTAAAAACCTTTCGTATTCCCACTGTCTTATTTAAATCTCTCGCCTTTATGAGCGTGATGTTTTGCATGCTGATGGGTGTATTGGCTTACGACTACTGGAAAATTCTTCAACAAGTTTATGAAAATAAACATCTCTCAATTGAAAACCGTCAACTCAAAGAACAGATTCAGCTATTTCAAATGAAGATGAATACTTTGGCCGACGATTTGAAACGAATTAATACTTTCGAAAAAAAATTGAGAGTTATTACTGGGCTTGAAGATGTAAGTGCTAAAGGCGCCATCTTTAAACCAGACAAAGAACCAGAAAAAGATGAAACCTTTACCTTGGATGATCTGAATACCTCACTTGACCTTAAAATAGACGTGGACTCAATTGAGGACCAACCTAAGTTCAAAGAACTTAAAAATCTTTATGACAAAAAAATTGCTGCCAACCTTGGGCTGGAAAGAAGTTACCTCCTCACCAAACAGTGGTCGGATCTGGCAAGACGCAGTTTTGCGCTCTCAACTGATTATGCAAAATTTGACTTTAAATACTCACAGGTTAAAGACATAGTTTCAAAAATTGAAAACAACATCCATGAGCTTGACCAATTTCTGCTTGATAAAGATTCATTCCTAAACTCGACGCCAACCATCCTTCCCGCTGATGGCTGGATCACTAGTTATTTTGGTCAACGTATTTCACCCTACCTTAATAAATTAAAAATGCATGAAGGCTTAGACGTTGGTGCTCCTTATGGGACACCAGTACATGCTCCGGCCGACGGTATAGTCACTTTTTCTGGCGAAAAAGCTGGGTTTGGAAAGTTTGTTCAAGTTGATCATGGCTACGGTATTGAAACGATCTATGCCCACAACCAATCCCTTAGTGTGCGTCCAGGTCAAAAAGTGAAACGGGGCCATTTATTATCGGCGGTTGGAAATACCGGACACTCTACCGGTCCTCACTTACATTACGAAGTTCGCGTCAACGGCATTGCTGTTGATCCACTATATTTTATTTTAGACTAAGAAAAGGTTCTGATTATGTTACATTCGATGATGCGCAAATTTTTTGGCACAAAACAAGACCGTGATATGCGCGCGCTTAAGCCAACTCTTGACCTGATCTCTGCCCTAGAGCCAAAATACCAAGCAATGAGTGATCAAGAGCTTCAGTCTCAAACTCAAATTTTTAAAGATAAACTTCAAAAAGGCAATGCCACCATCAGTGATGTCCTTCCAGAAGCTTTCGCTGTCGTTCGCGAAGCCGGCAGACGTGTTTTGAATATGAGACATTTTGATGTGCAAATCCTTGGTGGTCTCATTCTCAATGAGGGAAAAATCTCTGAGATGAAAACTGGTGAAGGTAAGACCCTCACTGCGACTTTACCTCTCTACCTCAATGCTCTTTCTGGTCGTGGTGCTCATCTCGTTACGGTCAATGATTATCTGGCCGAACGTGATTCACATGAAATGGGGAAACTCTATACGTGGCTCGGACTAACTGTCGGCTGTATCGTATCCAACATGGACGACGAAGACCGAAAAGCCGCTTATCAGGCAGACATCACTTACGGAACAAATAATGAATTCGCCTTTGATTATCTAAGAGATAACATGAAGTTTGATCTCAATGATTATGTTCAACGTGAACATAACTATTGCATCGTCGATGAGGTCGATTCAATTCTTATTGATGAAGCGCGAACTCCCCTGCTTATTTCTGGCCCTTCTGAAGGCGATACACGCATGTACGGCGTAGTTGATAAAGTCATCCCTCAGCTTTTAAAAGATAAGCATTATACGGTTGATGAAAAAGCCCGATCTGCAGTTTTAACTGAAGAAGGAATTGTTCGTATTCAAGAGATCATGGAAATTGGAAATCTCTATGACATGCGCAACATTGAAATTCTTCACCACGTAAACCAATCTTTGCGTGCCCATACCCTATTCAAAAATGAAGTCGACTATGTTATCCGTGACGGTAAAGTCATCATCGTTGATGAGTTCACCGGTCGTATGAAAGAAGGCTCACGCTGGTCAGATGGACTACACCAAGCAGTTGAGGCCAAAGAAGGCGTTGAAGTTAAATCTGAAAACCAAACCCTCGCCTCAATTACCTTCCAAAACTATTTCCGTCTCTACAAGAAACTTTCAGGTATGACGGGTACAGCTGATACAGAAGCTGAAGAATTCATGAAAATTTATGGTCTTGAAGTGGTTGTTATCCCTACCAACGTACCGATGATTAGAGATGATCAATCCGATGTTGTTTATGCTTCCAGAAAAGCTAAATACGAAGCTGTCTCAAAACTCATTGAAGAATGCCATGCTAAAGGACAACCAGTTCTCGTAGGAACGATTTCGATTGAATCTTCTGAGCTTATTTCCAACTTTTTAAACCACAAAGGCATTAAGCATGAAGTGCTGAATGCCAAGAACCACGCTCGTGAAGCAGAAATCATTGCTCTTGCCGGACAAAAAGGCGGAGTGACGATTGCCACCAACATGGCAGGTCGTGGAACAGATATTAAGCTGACTGAAGAAACCAAAAAAGCTGGTGGCCTATTCATTATCGGTACAGAAAGACATGAGTCTCGCCGTATTGATAACCAACTTCGTGGTCGTTCGGGTCGTCAAGGAGATCCAGGAAAATCGAAATTCTTCCTTTCTTTAGAAGATGATTTGATGCGAATTTTTGGCTCAGACAGAATCAAAGGCATCATGATTAAACTCGGAATGAAAGAAGATGAGCCAATCGAACACAACATGATTAGTAATGCGATTGCAAAGGCTCAAAAGAAAGTTGAGACCCATAACTTTGACATTCGTAAGCACTTGCTTGATTTTGATAACGTCATGAATGAGCAGCGTAAAGTGATCTACAAGATTCGTCGAGATATCCTCAACGACGAAGGAAATAACGAATTGATCCAAGATTTCGTGGGAGAGGTCGCTTTCAATTTAGTTGAACAGATGAAGCCAGAAAAGAAGGCCACTCTTCGCGAATACCCTTGGGAAGATATTAATATCAACATGAAAGCAGTTTTTAATGTTCAACGCCCATTAACTGCAGAAGACTGCTCTAAAGAAACTCAGGGGGATCTGTTTGAATTTTTCAAGAAAGTCGCCCTTGAAACCTTAGAGAATAAATTCAAAGTATTTGAAGCGGAACAAGTAAAATACACTCAAAGAGAAGTGCTACTCGCTACTTTTGATCAGTTTTGGAAAGATCATCTACTTGCCATGGATCATTTGAAGGAAGGGATCAACTTACGCTCTTACGGACAAAAAGATCCATTAGTTGAATACAAAAGAGAAGCCTTTACCCTCTACGAAAACATGAAAGATGCGATTAAGAGAGCGGTCATTGAACGTATCTCTCATATTAAACTTCTTACCAAAGAAGAAATCGAAGAAATTCATAAGCAACAAGAAGCCATGCTAGATGCACAGATGAAGGCGCATCAAGAATCTGAGCAGGCCAAACAAATGGACGACGAAAAAAGAATCATTCGTGCTAGCGTAAAAGTTGGAAGAAATGATCCCTGTCCATGTGGTTCAGGCAAAAAGTTTAAGGCCTGTCACGGAGCCTAAGGAGTTTTTCTGAGCGATAACAAGAAGGATATGACCAGGATTGAAGATTTAGGAGAATATCTTCATGAATTGAATCAAGAAGATGAGGAATCAACTTCTTTTGAACCTTCTGAAGTACCCGAGATTCCAACTGAAGAGACAGATTTCAGTTCAAATGATTTCGGATCAAGTGAAGAAACCAATTTTGAATCAGTTGAGGAAGAATCCACCTTTGGAAGTTCTGAGGAGTCTAGCTTTACGACTGAAGAAACAACTGATTTCGGATCAAGCGATTTTGGGTCTTCCGATTTTTCAACACCTGAAGAAACGCCTCAAGAAGATCCTTTCTCTCTTGAGGATGAATCCCCTTTTACTGACAAGACCCCAATCTTGCCTTCTGAACCAGAACCCGAGCCCGAACCCGAATCATTTTATCAAGATGAGCCAGAGATGGCTCCCGAGCCTACGTATTCCAAGCCTTCCGAGCCATCATATAAAGCGCCTGAGAACTTTGATGATTTAAAAAAATTCGTCGAAAACACCAGTATTACTGGCATGGGTGTCGAGGGAAATCCCTCTTTCAGTGTGCTTTTAAAGAACATTCGCTACACAGAAGACGTAAACGATATTTTAACTCTTATGAAAGAACTTAGCCTATTAAGTGATCCAGAAGAGCAAATTCGGCAAAGACTCATGAGAGGACACCTTCTTGTTCCACGCATCTCAGAGTATGCAGCTATTTATCTCGCTCATAAGCTTCGCCGCTTTGATATTGATATTCAGGTCGGTCTCTCTGATGAAATTCATCCCCCTAAGCATCAAGAAGCGCCTGAGACTGGGCTTGTTTCCAAATACACTCTCTATCAAAATCAAACTCACCATTTTCATTTTGATGACCCTAAGCTTGAAATTAGTCAGATCATCATTGCTGCCACACCTAACCTGGAAGGACACCAAGTCATCAGGTATCTGGGAGTTGCTTCCGAACATAAAATGCTAGATGGTCATATCGTAGAAGACGAAGACTCAGCAGAAATTCCTCGTTATTACTCTGAACTCGCTCAAAAATTAAAAGCTCACGCCTTAAAGGCCAACGCCAACGCCGTAATTGGACTGAACTATCAGCTGACACCTTTACCCTCAGAGTATGGAATGTCGGGCTCAAAATATCGACTTAGTTGCACCGGAAATCTCGTATGGGTGAATAAGTTATGAAGCATTATGATGTAGTGATTGTAGGTGGAGGAATTAACGGTTGTGGATTACTACGCGATCTGGCCTTGAATGGTGTAAAAGCTCTTCTCATCGACAAAGGCGATTACTCCGCTCAAACCTCTCAAGGATCTTCTAAGATGCTTCACGGAGGGATTCGCTACCTCGAAAACTTTGACTTCGGCTTAATTCAGGAAGCTCTCGAAGAAAAAAATCTTTGGCTGAAACTTACTCCGCATTTATGTTTTGAAAGAGAATTTTATCTTCCCTTATATCGTTATTCAAAATACACGCCTTGGATGCTGGAAGCGGGACTCATCATTTATGATTTCCTCTCGCATTTTCAAAATCGTCCTCACCAGATGCTGAGCGCCGAAGAAACAATGAAGTTACTTCCCTCTATTGATTCTAAAGGCCTCAAGGGCTCTGGCAAATATTATGACGGTATCGTTGATGATGCGAAACTTTCACTCGAATGCCTCTACGATGCTTTGATTGAACCTGGGGTAGATGCTCTTAGTTATCATGAAGTCACTTCAACAGTTCAAATAACTGATGGCTACGAGGTGACCTATGAAAATAGAAAAAATAAAAAAAGCGAAACCGTAACGGCTACATTTGTAGTTTTTACGACTGGCCCGTTCACTGATCAGCTCTTGCCAAAACTGCAAGTCCCCTGGACTCCACAGCTAGTTCCCTCCAAAGGAATTCATCTGTGGCTTAAAGAGGGATCCATTGATGTTCAAGGTTCTGTTGTTCTCACTACCAAAGATAACAGAGTCGTTTTTGTGATTCCTCAGCGAGATGCTATCTTGGTCGGAACGACTGAAACGATGGTGAATGAGGAAATATTCAATATTAAGGCAACTGCGAAGGAAATTGATTATCTTCTCAAAGTTCTTCAGGAATCTTTTCCACAGTCAAACCTATCAGAGGCTTCGATTATTTCTACTTTTGCCGGTGTTAGACCACTTGCTAAAGAAGAAGGAAGTCAACATTCATTAGGTAAAGTCAGCCGGCACCACAAAATCTACCGCCCGACTTCTCACTCCTATGTCATGATTGGTGGAAAATATACAACGTTTAGAAAAATGACTCAAGAATTGGCGCATGAAATTGTTCCTCGCCTAGGACTTCGCTATAGACCTAGCCTTACGTTAAATCCTCTCAGACAGCACTCGATCATGCCTACTTTTGGTAAACAACCCAAACTAACTATTGAGATGGTGAAAAGAATCATCAAAGAAGAAAGAGTTACGACTTTTGAAGATCTCGTGAAAAGACGATTATCTCTGCTGGAAGACCCTGAAAAAATGACTGACGTCATGGGAATTCCAGTTCAACAGGTTCTTGCTCTTTTTTAGAACCTATAAGAAATGGCCAGCATCAAACGCGGGCCTGTAACTTTCTTATTAAAAATATCACCAACCGTATCTGCTTTGTATTTTTCAGAACGCATATAATAATCAACTAACATGCGGGCACCGAAGCCCTTAAATGTATAAAATTTATAACCCCCACCAACAGAAAATCCGCTAGTACTACCATTGGCAGCCGAATCAAGAACTCCGGCATTAGACCCTGCCTTATAAGTTCCCTTGACTGTCCCCACGTTAAACGTCAGGTGAAGATAAGGAATAAATTCATTTACAAGAGAAGGAAGTTTTGTGGGATGCCAATTGGCCCCTAAACCAAACTCATTCAACTCATTAGTCACAGACGCCCCGTTGTAGCCTTGCGAGTTTTCTCTCATGATCGAAAACTCTCCCACAACCGAAAAGTGTGAATACCATTCGCGCTCTTTCTGTGGATACATTTCACCACCCACGCCGATGTGATAAAACGACTGAGAATTGCTAAAAGCCTGATTTCCAATATCTGTTTTCGTATTAGAAGAAAGGCCTGAAATATTTAAGAAACCATAGATCTCGGTGCTCTTTTCAACGATTGAGGAAGGAATATTACTTTCTTCCAAAGCTTTTAAATCTGTGTTGCTTAAGCTCTCACTTCCAGCGGCAAGATCCTGAGCACCATCGGCAAGAGGAATTCCCAGAGTCACAGGATCTCCGGTTACAGCACTTGGAGTATCTTCTTGAACGATTGCCTGAGTTTCATCTTTTGTGATCTTCACGGGAGGAGAAATCTTAATACTCATCACTGAATCGTTCACAATAAAATCCGCATTCACCAATCGGTAAACTGACCAAACAGATCTCGTTGGTGAAACTTTCACACAAACTGCCCGGGCAACAATTCCCGCTGTGACAATAAATTTTGCGTGGTCCCCTTCAACTAAACCATCTTCAGTCCCGCGATTAATCATCAAAGTTTTTTTAGACTCTGAAACCTTAACCACTCTCACGGTAAGCTTCTCATCAACTTCTAATGCCAAAGCTAAAACAGGAATGAGAAGAAAAAGTAAAATAAAATGCTTCATGATTATCCTCAAAATGCGTAAGCAAGACCAATACCCAATTTAGCTTCCACCAGATTTGTTCTATCTGGTAACACTGAATTAAGCTTACTGGACTCGTATCTTTCAATTTTTAATGTTTCCATACTTAGTTGTAATCTGATTCCAATTTGATTTCGCATAAGATATTTAAATCCAGCACGAAATCCGGGAAGAGATATCACAGTGTAATTCGCTTTTTCATTGGCAGAAGGTGCCACGGCGCTGGCAAAACCGGAACGTATGTACGTTCCGATATAGACGATAGGAGATTCAACAGCATAGGGTTTGTAGACGGGATACCAATTGGAGCCCACACTCATGGAGTATTCATTCAAGTCGGCATTAAAAGAATTAGCCGCAAAAGCCGTATAATTAAGACGAAAGGTTCCATCCAGCGTAAAGCGCTCTAGAGCATCATGCTTAAGAAATGGAGTAACCTCAAAATCAAGCTCAGATGAGTAGCGAGACCCTCTTTGGTAAAGTGGATCATCTTTAGTTTGAGCATCAACCAGATTTAGCCCGTAAGCTAAAACAAGGCCATAGCGAGTAGGTTTTGCAATAACAAGAATCCGGCGGTCTTTTTCCTGAAGAACTGATACTTGATTTAAGGCATTTTTTAATTCTTCATCAGAATAATCTTCTGACCAACTCTCGCCTTTTTCTAAAATGGAGCGAAACAGCTTTGCATCAGCAGTGCTTCGAACTGATTCTTTTCGTAAAAACTTATTGTACTCACTATCAAAATTCCCATGCACGCTTATTTCATTTGAGAATTCGGATTTACGTTGCTTCTCATAAAACACGTCATAATTAAAATCTGGATCATTCACTCTCTGAAGGTAGGCCGTCACAAGTTTTTCAAAGGTCGCAAGCCTAAGCTGACGTCTAAATTCCCCTTTATCAGCACTCTTATAAATTGAAGAACGGTAGCGTAAGTCCTTGCTCCGTTTCCAAACTTCCAAATCAATCAGATCAGCGTCTGTGTCAGTTTTAGCATGAGTTTCATGTGCTGGAGTCATCACTTCATATTTATTATTCAGTTTGCCTAAGCGGTGCTTATCATCAGACTCAGCATTACTTATTTGTTCTTTTAACTCTTTTTGATTGGTCACCACTGTGACCCGACCAAGGTGAGGAGGTCTTCTGCCAGATAACATCTGTGATTCAGAGAGAACAAGAAACTTGTCCCCTTTAACCAAGAGTTCGTGATCAAATATCTTATAAAGAATCCAAATGGATGAATCGGAATTGATTTTGACGTTTCTAGCTTTAGCGGCCGGAACCAACCTTAGATCACGGCTATCCAGGGATCTGATTTGTTTAACAATAACCGCGTAGTCACCATTTTTAATCCCATCATGGACTCCCAAATTGAACACGACAGTCTGACCACTAGATGATTGGTTAAGCAACCTGGCCTCGGTTAGGGCCCAGGCAGGCAAAGTTATGACTATGAGCGAAATGGCGTATACCGTCATCCTTAACATGAGCTCATTCTTCCTTGAGAAATTGTCTCGTCTATAAATTATTGTTACATCGAATTAACGGTATGAAAACACTCGATTTTCTCTCTTAGTCATTTAATTTGATAAACTTTAAGTCCTTGATAAAGCGTCGCAAAAATTCTATAAAGAGTCATCGTATCTAAAAAGGACTAATCGAATGGGTTACAGATCAAAAAGAAGACGTGAAAAAGTAACGTACGACTATCAGTGTTCACTCACAAATGAAGCGTATGTTTTGACTGAAAAAGCTGCAAATCCTAAGGATCTTCTTTCAGTAAAAGCTTACTACGAAATGCACCCAGAAATGGATGATCGTCCGGCTGTCGTGAAAAAGAAATTGGGCTTACCAACTACTGAAGAAAAACACTAATCCTAATCGAGGACTGAGATGGAAAGACGTCAAGTCATCATCATCGGAACTGGCCCCGCCGGTTTAACGGCCGCTATCTATGCGGCGCGTGCAGATTTGAAACCACTAATTATGGAAGGCCATGAGCCAGGTGGGCAACTTACCCTTACAACAGAAGTTGAAAACTTCCCTGGTTTTGAGAATGGAGTCATGGGTCCTGAACTCATGATGGGCATGAAAAAACAAGCGGCACGCTTTAATGCAGAATTCCTATCAGTAATGTGCACTGATGTAGACCTCTCTAAGCGTCCTTTCAAAGTAACTGCTAGCAATGGCACTACCTACGAAGCTGACTCAGTCATCATATCTACAGGAGCCTCGGCCAAGTGGTTAGGTCTTCCAAAAGAAAAAGAACTCACAGGCCGTGGTGTTTCCACTTGTGCCACTTGTGATGGGTTCTTCTACCGTGACAAAATTGTTCACGTAGTTGGTGGTGGTGACACGGCAATGGAAGATGCGACATTCATTACCAAGTTTGCTAAAAAAGTTTATATCATTCACCGAAAAGATACTTTGCGCGCTTCAAAACCAATGCAGGAGCGAGCTTTTAAAAATCCTAAGATTGAATTCTTATGGGATTCAACTGTCACAGAGATTCACAGTAACGAATCTGGAGTGAATGGAATTACAGTTGAGAATTTAAAAACTGGTGCAAAACAAAACCGTGAAACTGATGGTCTTTTCTACGCGATCGGACATCAGCCTAATACCGGTTTTTTAAAAGGGCAGATTACCCTTGATGAGCATGGTTTCATTAAAACTCACAGTGGTCCGGAAACCAATATTCCAGGTGTTTTTGCTTGTGGAGACGTTCAAGATTCCTACTACCGTCAGGCAATTACGGCAGCAGGGTCAGGATGTCAGGCAGCGATTAAAGCTGAGAGATTTCTCGAAGGCCATTAATTGAATCTGCCTCCGATTCCGACATTAAAAAATAGAACTCTTGAATTTTATCAGCGCCACGAAGTCGTGGTGTCGATAAGTGTTTTTATATTTGGCTTTTTGTTTGATCTTTTGACCTTAGGTCGCATCGATGACCTACTAAATCTTGTACAACAGGCGGCCTATCTCTCCATCCTCGGAACACTTCTTATTTGTGAAATCCGCATCAAGGTTGGCAGCTTATCGTTATCTGAGCGGGGACAAAAATTCTGGGAATACCACGATCTCGTCGTGCATTTTTTGTTTGGCTCTCTTTTATCCGTCTATACCATTTTCTATTATACTTCGGCTTCTGCCCTTACTTCTTTCTTCTTTATCTTGCTCCTTGCAGGATTAATGCTAGCAAATGAAGTCCCTAAGTTTCAAAAGCTGGGGCTTCCCGTTCGAGTGATTCTTTACTCAATCTGTGTACTGTCTTATTTCTCGTTCTTTTATCCCATCCTGATGGGTCACGTGGGTGCGGTCCCCTTTTGGCTTGGTTTTCTCACTTCAGGTTTCGTGCTTGGACTAATCTGGAAGCTCAATTTTAAAAGCTCTGGCCCAATCAAATTACTTAAAAAAAATGTCCTCATTCCTGCCATCAGCGTTCATTTGTTCTTTTTATTTGGCTATTACACCTCGCTTATCCCTCCCGTTCCGGTGGCGATAAAAAAAATCGGCATCTACTACAATCTTGAAAAAGTGGATGGGAAATATATTGGCTCATACCTAAACCCTTTTTGGAAATTTTGGGAAAAGGGCTCGCAAGACTTTCAAGCACGACCAGGTGATCAACTCACGGTTCTTCTTTCTATTTTTTCTCCCGCTAATTTTGAAGATAAAGTTTTTTTGAAATGGTACTTCGATGACTCAAAAGAAGGATGGACTCTCCAAGATACTATCCCAATGACCATTCTAGGTGGTCGGGATGAGGGCTTTAGAGGCTTTGGTAAAAAATCCAATTATCAAAACGGTGACTGGCGAGTGATTGTCGAAACTTCTGATGGAAGAGAAGTTGGCAGGATCAGTTTTACTATCGAAAATGATAACTCAACTGACCCAAGAGAATTTAAGCAGGATCTTTTCTAATTATAGATCAATTTGAACATGCTTCTCACCGTTTACGTTAACGACGGTATAATCCTGGATGGCCTTCACGTAAAAAACTTTTTTGGCATCGTAACAATTCTGAAGATCATTCACCTGAAACTTAAAATCCTGATTCCCATCGAGACGAACATATTTCCAAATTTTTACATTCACGGTCTCGTCTCCGCGAGTGACGGCAACATTTCCTGTTCTTTCGCACTCATCGAAAATAACTTTATCATTAATCAGTAATTGAATGTTGTCTGGGAACTTATGGCGAGAAGTAGTGATATTCCAGTTCATATCGCAATCAACTCCACCTTCCACGCATCGAAGAGGATCTACACTCCTGCCGATTTCGGGATCAGGAACAACTTGGTTGGCTTTTTCACAACCTGAAACAATGAATGCACTGATGATAAGTGGCAGTAAAGACGCTTTATTCATGTTTATTCCATCCCTAAGAGCTTAAATATACTAAAAGAGTTTCAATTCTGATCTAACCTGACAAGTAAAATCTGCACGCCCTTACCTGAGCAAAAAAGGCCATCAAGAAATACCTTTGACACATGGATAGTATTTCTGAAAAAATAATTGAGTCAACTCTTCGCTAAAGGATTAGCGAGGAAGCGATTCAGACAATTTTGCGAGAAACCAAGGAAGGTGACATGCAGACGAATCTTTTCAACTATACGACTCTCTCTACTCGGTTGGAAAAATCCACCAGAACTCTTTTCGTCACCTTGAATCGTCCAGACTGGAAGAATTCTTTTCGGCTAGAAATGTTATTTGAACTAGAATCGTTGTTCGCTTGGTGCACCACTCGCGTGGAAATTAACACCATCTTCATTGACTCCTCATCATCTGAGTTTTCAACTGGACTTGACCTCGACGCTCTCGCCACTTTGTCAGCAACTCAACTAGACAAGATCAATACAAAGCTTCAAAAAATCATATTCGCCATGATGCAGTTACCTCAAACAATAGTAATGGATTTAGGCCATGGAACTCAAACTATTGCCTCTGAGTTTGCTCTCGGTGCGGACATTCGAATTGCTCATAAAGACGCCAAGGTCAGTTTCAATCACTGCCACTATGGCCTAGTTCCGGCCGCAGGCGGAATGAGCATGCTCTCGACTCTAGTTTCTCCAGCGTTCTCTCGCAGCTGGGTCCTTTCAGGTGCTGCTCTTAATGAATCAGTGCTGACAAATTCTGGCTTCATAACTGAAGCGTATTCAGAAAATAAAAATGAAGTGATCGCTCAAACATTGAGCAGAATTGCGAATCTCGCTCCCGTACAAAGAATTCAGGCCAAACTTGGCCTCTTTGAAACTCTTCGTAATCAATTTGAATCTGGCATCGTCATGGACCGAAAAATTGCTAAGGCCTCTATGATCACCGAAGACTGGAGATCAAAAAAGCCTGAATCAAAAGAATTTGGTTTTATGCCGGCAAAATCTATGTCTTATTCGGTGAAGCTTTCACTGATTAAAACTGAAGAAACTCAGCCAACTGAACACTAATTACCAGCACGCTGTCGTTAAACGATTAGGAGTTGTATTCCAGATCATTTTTTGACCTGATTTGGGAAGTCCATCACTTGAATAAGCAATGGTATATTCAATTGAAGTGGAATAATTAGAATCATAGATTTCAAAGACGACTTTATCGCTAGTCTTAGCCACTGAATGAACCGCCACGACGTGGCTATAGTACAAGAGTAGTGGCCAGCGACCTTGCTTAAGATCTGCTCTTAGACTTTCCACTTTCGCGTGTAAATTTAAGCGTCCCAATTTAGTTTTTATTGGTGCATCTTGAAGAATCAAAAATTCTTCTAAATTCCAAGAGATCTCTCGAATTGCTATGTCGGTGTTGTAATCAATAGCGTTCGCCATCATAAGATTTTTATGGGCCTTACAGAAATCGTATAAATTTGAATAACCAGAAATTTTCACTTTTTTCTTCAAACTGCAGCCACCAGAGTGATATCGACGAAGCTCACTCATGGCACTCATAGCTTCGTTATAGGTCATCTTGGCCTTTGAGGCCTGAAAAGTTGCATGTTCATGGAAGGCAGAAACAATCCCAGACATCCCCTGGCAAACTCCCTTCTTGCTACCTAGCTCACCCATGGGCCCAAAGCGCTTGAGCTCAGGAGTCCCATTCGTGAAACACAGACCGTCTTTATTCATGGTAAAGGACCAGGCAAGACCCGGAAGAGTAAGAAGAATGAGGATCAATTGAAAGATTGGTTTCATTGAATGAGATTATAGCTACAAACCACGAAGATTACGCGATGAGCTATAAATTATTCAATGACACCTAGCTATTTGAAAGTATTACTTTTTACAAAGCAAGTGACATCTCATCATGGCAGTCATAAACGAATTATGAGACCAAGTCAGATCAACCGCCCCCTGCATCGTACCCGACACATGGTTAAACTGCTCAGACAAATGCCCCACACGATCAGAATGAAACAGCACGCGTTTGAATTGATTCTCAGTCATGTCAGTGAGGTTTTTACTCAAGACAGAAGTCAGTTTACCCGTTTTATTTAATTCATCTTTTAAGAGGCAGTAATACTCACCTAGAGCAATGGTGGAAAGAAACCATGGGTTTCCAAGTTTTGTAGTTGTGTAGCCATCATAGCGATCTTCTGGATAGCGACCAATACCAACACCCAGATCGGAATATTTTTTGTTCACGTCATAAATTTCAGCAAACGTATTGGTTAAA
>CANFNN010000033.1 GCA_947448095.1 Bacteriovoracaceae bacterium
ATCGAATGGTATTGATCTCTGTCAAAATTCCTTCAGAGGTAATTTTGAAAGCGGATAAATTTTCGATAATTTGAATTTTCCTGGATTCGAGAGATGCTTTTATAGTATTGAGTAATTGCATGGGATTAATCTTATATTCAGGCCCAGCCTCATAAGCTCCTACAAATTTATCCCTAATACTTGGGGCAAGTTCTTCAGACGGCTTCCAGTTAAAATTAAATTGCTCTGGGTTAAAACCAGGAGCTTCCCAACCAATTTTCATTTCCTGAGTCTGAAAGAGGGTCAGAGAAGTCGATTTTTCAAACTTAATTTCGGGAGAAGATTTTAAAATATTCTGGTAAACAAGTTCGAGAGATTCTTCTGCAAACTGGCTTAGGCTTAAGGCCTTTTCAAATCCCCATTCTTTTACCAACGCCTTATAAAAAGTCGCGCTTCCCTTAGTCAGAAAGCCTGCGTTTCTTCCACTGGCACCGGCACCAAGAGAAGCCCTATCAATCACAATGATTTTTAAATCAGGACGAGATTCAGATATCCAAAATGCTGTTGATAAACCGATATACCCAGCCCCAACTATAACAACGTCAGCTGTCATATCTGGCGTGCTAAAACTGTGAGGCCTTAACCAGTGGGATGTAGTCATTCTTTATTTTCCTTATCGCTTGATAAGGAAAATAATAACTCAGAGTTCTAAGCCTTAGGAAGCTTTCTTAGACTTTAGTTCTGGATAAAAATCTTCCTCATACTCACTCTTGTACTTGAGGAAAAGTTGATAGTTTCCAAATTCAATTTCTGACATCATGCCGATCTGTTCATCCAGAGATCGTTTGAAGCACATTTCAATGAAATTCAATTGAAATGCCCCCAAATCAGTGAAGAAATCCTCGTTCAGAGGTGTTGTTTTTAACAGATCTTTCATACTTTTTGCGTGGTACATGAGTTTCTTCTCCTAAAGCCCTACTTGCTTATCGGAAATATGCTGAAATGGGTTAAACATCTTTCACATTTCTTTACAGATCCCAAATACAAGACCTTGCCTTACTTGACATTACCAATCAGGATTCATTGAGTTAGTTAAACAATATTTCACGACTGGACACTTTGCCTTATGATGGAAGCCTTGGGAGTATGAACACATGGATAAATTCTGGCTTAATTTTGCTTTTGAAATTGGTTTCTTTTCACTTTTAGGAATCCTCTATTATTTCTACCAAAAAAGAAAAATAGTTCGCTACGAAGAAAACAAAACTCCAATCGTAATTAATTTTCTGATGCAAAACTGCCTGGCCGAGAAACTGGATGAATCCCAGCCCCAGCTAGACCGACTGATTGAATCACTTGATGATTACCTTAACCATAAGATGGCAAATCCACCCCTTTCCCTGTTGAGAGAGTTCACCCAGATGCCGGAGTGCTCACCAGAACTAAAAAAAGTTATTCTTGAAGGATTAAGAGAGCTTGAAAGATAATTGATGGAAAGGAAAAATTATATAACTCCCAAAGGGCACCAGAAACTTGTCCTCGAACTCGAGCAACTTTTAAGAGTTGAGCGACCAGCAGTGACAAATCTTGTCCAGTGGGCCGCAAGCAATGGTGATAGATCTGAGAATGCTGACTATATTTATGGAAAAAGAAGACTCAGAGAAATTGATCGAAGAATAAGATTTCTTTCAGGGCGCTTAGATGCCGCCCAGATTGTTGATCCCTCCCAAATTCAATCCACCAAAATCCAATTTGGTGCAACTGTAAATACCTTGAATGAAGCTGGTGAATCACGCATCTTTACCATCGTAGGAATTGATGAGGTTGACACAGAAAAAGGCCGAATTAGCTGGCAATCCCCTATTGGCAAAAGCCTGATTGGTAAGTCTCACGGCGATGAGGTAACAATCAAAGTTCCCGCTGGTGAAATGGTTTATGAAGTAGTATCAATCACCTATCAACCCGTTGAATGAGGATGCTATGAAATTTCTTTTAATGACTGCTATTTACCTTATAACTTCAAATACCTATGCGGCACTTAATGAAATTGAGTGTGAAGGCACAGCAGACGGCCAAAACGTTTTTCTTGAGATTGAGCAATCTTTCCCATCAAGTAACGTGTTTAAAAGTGTTCGACTCTCGGTGAATGAGGAAACCTTTCAGTATCAAGTCACTTTAAATACCTATGCTGGATTTAACCAATTTAACTATCAAGGGTCGGGTCTTCGGTTGGAAGTCGATATGTGGCCAGACTCTCATCCAAGATGGGGATCAACATATCAGTCGACTTTAAGCAGTCCTGACTTAAATCATGGCTCAAGACTCACACTGAATTGCCAGTTTCCCAACGCGAACTAAATTTCGATAAGATAGCGTCATGAGACGCTTTGCATCCTAAGCTTAATCTCTCAGCTAAGTGAAAGTTTTTCCGGGAGCACTTTAATGGATTTTCGGGCTAGAATAGAATTTCCACTATCGAAGGAATGATATGGCTATTTTCTACAAGTTTTTATTATGCGCAGGCTGCTTTTTCACGATTCAAGCATTTGCAGAAACCAAGATGGATAAAAAAGAATCTATCAATGGTGTTTCGTTGCAATCGGGTAAAGATAACTCGACTCGAGTTTACAGCGGATCTGTTACAAAGAGTTTTCCTTATGGAATATCTTCGGTTCAAAATAGTATCGTCAACTTTCAGGATCGCTGTAACAACGAATTCAAAAGTCGTCGCAAATACACCAATAAATCCACTCCATGCAAATACCACAATGATAATCTGGTTGAGACAATCGTGCTCAAAAATATCAAAACTGGCTGGACCAAACAACCCAACGAATTAGAGCGCTATGTGCTGGGCCGCCAGGTTTATAACCGTGGAAGTTTTGGTTATTATGAATTGGTAACGATCCATCATGGAAAGAATGAACTAAATCAAAATACAGTTACCGTCATCCAAAGAATGATGAATGACAAGGAAACTGAAAAGTATATCAAGCCGGCTTTTGAAAAAGATTCGGCTTTTGACAAGGCGACAGGGATATTCATTTTAACCGAAGTTAGTCCAAAAGAAACAACGTTGCATTACGAGTACAAAGCCCAAACAGAGCATTGGGTTCTTAATAAGGAAGTTTCAGTTCCTCAAGTTTTTGCCTCAATCAGCAAAAGTATCAATGATTTAGTGAAGACCGTAGACAAGGAATCCTCAATCATCGCAAGAGATCTTGCCTCTAATTAAGCAAATACATGACGCATGCCCTGACTTATGGTAAGTCAGAGTATGCGTTTTTTTCGTACCTATATAGAAATCTCCAATATTTGTAATCTTCAGTGCACTTTTTGTCCTGAAGTTGAACGCGATAAGAAGATTCTCTCATCTGAGCAATTTCGAAAAATCCTAAGAGAAGTTGTCCCACATACAGATCAAGTTTGTTTACATCTCATGGGAGAGCCCCTCGCCCACCCAGAATTTGAACAAATTTTACAAATATGTAATGAAGAAAAAGCTGTGATTCATCTCACTACAAACGGAACCTTCCTAAGCAAATTTGGGTTTGAAACATTTCTAAAAGCACCATGCTTGAGACAAATTAATTTCTCGCTTCATAGCTTTAGAGATAATTATCCAGATAAAGATATTCGCCCTTATCTTTTTGATATCCTCCAATTTTCAAAAGAGGCTCTGGTTCAAAGACCAGAACTTTATATCAATTACAGACTCTGGAATCTGCCCTCCACAACTGGAAGCAAAGTTGAGAATCAGGATATCATCGACCATATCACCGAATTTTTTCAGATTTCAGTAAATGAAAGAGTTGATGTCGCTTTAAATAAAAGTAAAAATCTTTTAGGTCGAATCTACTTTCATTTCGACACTCGTTTTGACTGGCCTTCTTTCAATGATCCAATTCGCAGTGAACATGGGTTTTGCCATGCGCTCTCTCAACAAATAGGGATTCATGCCGATGGGACGGTCGTACCATGCTGTTTTGATAAAGAAGCAGGAATACCACTCGGCAACGTTCTCGAGCAAAGTTTTGAAGAAGTCTTAAATTCTCCTCGATTAAAAAAAATAAGAGAAGGATTTCAAAAACATAAGCTGGTCGAAGACCTGTGTCAGCGCTGTACCTATATTACCCGCTTTGATAAAAAACTTGCCCCTACATTGCCCCTCTAAAAAATTCATTCTCTTTATTTTTTTTGTTGATATACGGAAAAAGTACGCCTATACTGATTTCAGGTACGGATAAAATACGGAGAAGAGTATGGCACTTACGAAAAAGCAAAAAGAAGTTCTGGATTACATCACTGAGTATGTAAGAGAGAACGACTACTCTCCGACCCAAAAAGAAATTCAGGAATTTTTTGGATTTAAGTCTCTAGGCTCAGTTCAAGACTATATCAAATATTTAACAAATGGTGGCCACCTTCTCAATGATTCGCATTCAGTTAGAGGCTTGATGCCTTCAACTGTACAGCAAAACACAGAAGAGATACCTCTTCTGGGATCAATCGCAGCAGGTATCCCAATTGAAGCTATTGAAAATAGCGATAAGATCAGCGTACCTATGCACATGCTTGGCAAAGGTCAGTACTATGCTCTCAAGGTTAAAGGCGAGTCCATGATAGAGGATGGAATCCTGAGTGGTGACATTGCTATTATCAAACATCAGACGCAGGCAGAAAATGGACAAATTGTTGTTGCTGTCGTCGAGAACGAAACAACACTAAAGCATTATTTCAAAAAGACCAAACAGATTGAATTACACCCGGGCAACAAGACTATGAAACCTATTATCATCAAAGATAAAGAGTGTGAAATTCGTGGAATCATGGTGGGACTCATTCGCACTTACTAGTTTCTTTTTTCGTTAACACATACAGGCTTACGCTTGGTATTCGTCAAGGAGGACGTCTATGATGGCACACACACTTTTTCGAAATTCTATTGAGACTATGAATGAAACTGAACTTTTTGCGAAGATTCAACTTGAACTAGTCAATCGCTATCAAGTTGATCCCAGCCTGGCCTCTGAGATGGCCTGGGATCTAATGGACATGCTCTCAGCGGTCGATGGAAATTTTGACATCTTCGAGAAATATTTCCTGCATTAAAATAATTCTCTCTCATCAAACTGAAGAATTTTGGATCTACTCTCTGAAGCGAATGCTTCGAGCTCGGTTGTCCTAAATTCTTTTTTTATAACTTTTGGAGGTCACTTATGGTTTCAGATCAGGATTTATGGATAAGCAGATCACTTCTAATTTTCATGGGCAGTTTTATTTTCTTCAGTATTATTGGTGCTATTTAGAACAGGTAGGCTTCTACCATCTCTCTCGACAGGTCTTGATTTTGAAAATGAGGCTTGAGATAGAGGTGCTTGATCACGATGTGGTTTTTTAACAAAAAACCACAGATCGTATTTTTGATGAGTATGAGACGAATATTATCAGGGAAAAATGATTTCCAATCGACAATCGCCTGACCAGATTCTTTAAGCATGGCCTCGATTTGGGAAAAATCCTCAGAAGTAATTTCCTGAAATGTGAGGCCATGTTTTTTAAGGGTGAATCCATAGGGACAGTGCAGACAAGCAGACTTACAACAAGTCCCTTTATTTTTTAGAAACTGACTCGTAAAGACAGTATTCCCATCAGGTGTTTCATAACTAAGTTCCTTATACATATTTTCTAAGTATAATTAAAAAATGCTTTTATGGCTTCTTTTATATGCCCACGTTTTGCTGGCCCAGGATCAATCAGTTGAGGAGTACTGCTTTTCTTCAATTCCTAAAATGAAAGAAGTTTCGGCCCGCTTAAAATTCATTCTAGTCCCTATAGATAAGACCCAAGAAGACAAAAATTGTTTTACAGTTACTACCTCTCCACACAGACGAGAACTGATTCAACAATATGTAAAAAGATTAGAGCCTTCAGTGAATGTCGGCTTTTCCACGGCTGAAATCAGAACTGAACCCTGCCGCATCAAAGTAGAAAAAATAAGACTCAACAATAAACAGGGAGCGAATGCTGGCCTGTCCCCTGAGCAAGCAATTTCTTTGAAAGTTGATCAATCAACTGAATCTGCCAAAGACGTAACCACGATACAAACTCTCAAAGAATTTGAACTGACGGTGAACCAGGACGTCGTGAAGGGAGAATGCCGTGTTATTAACTCAATCCGGTACGAGATTTCACTAGAGATTAGAAGAGATCCACTTCCATTAGCGCCACCCCTCCCAGCGGGAATGACAATCCCTATGACTGGAACTGAGAAAATGAAGACTCAAGAAACATCGAAGCTTCAAACAACTATCCAACTCAATGCTGGCGAGACGATTGAAATTGGCAATGTTGTAAAAACCTTAAAAGAGCAGGCCTCTCAGGTTGATGCCAATTCAAGCGCAACTATTGACCAGATGAATCTTAAGCAAAATGAAAAAATCCTGCTCAGTATTGAATGAGAGCTTAAACCACTTCTCCACAATTAAACTTACCGAATCTTACAGTAAGAAAAAGTAAGACTACTACCACAAGTAAACAACATCACTCATCTTATGGGGTGAGCAATTTCAAATCTGACAGTTTTGCCCCTATATGAATGTTCCGTGTGGCAATCTGACTCCTGTGTTTTTTATTTTGACCTTATGGTTCATTACGAATTTTGAATAAGTTACATCGAGCGGAGTGAATGACCTTTTTGGCACACCAGTTGCTTTATTAAGTGCAAGTCAGAGGGGGATGAACTCCAAAAAAGTTCACAATAAAGTCCCAGAGTCAGTCTAGTTAACCACTAAACTGATTCTCAAATATCCCGCCAAACTATTTCAACGTTCTCTTCCTCTGCAGGTTATTTCAGATTTAAAAAAGCCCTCGAAAGAGGGCTTTTTTGTTTCTAAATATTCACTATCCCAAAATACTGACCTGACACTTGGCACTGGTGATGAAATGGCCCAACGGGCCAGCTTGGCACCAATTCCGACTATTGAGATACACTATTTCAGATATTTAGAAAGCCACAATGTTTGGCACAGATCCTGCTTATAAGTAATTGAGCTGAGGGTGATGAACTCCACAAAAGTTCACCAAAATGTCCCTGAAATTTGAACTTAAAACCATTCAAATTTCTCACACATCTGCCAACCACCCTGTCACCGTTCCACCCTCAGCAGGTTTTTTTTCATGCCCATCGCCTTAACCCCGAACTACCTAGACCACCGAGAAAGAATAATATTTCCAAATGGATTTTTCCAATAAGCACTTGGAACCTTCGTCGCCATCTGAACAGCTATTTTATAGGAGAAAGCGGCAACAAATGGGCTGAGAAAATGAGTAGTCGTTTTGGCTTCACAGCTGAGAGGAAAATTGGGGACCAGCTCTTGCATTTTAGATTCGAGCATAAAATAATTAAATTTGGTCAGATGTTGTTCTTCATATTGAATATCTGAAAAATGATTTAGTAAAAATTCAAGCAGTGGCCAGGTACTACAATAATTAGGTGTCGTAATGATGAGCTTTCCTTCTGGATGCAGAAGCTTTGAAATTTGTATTAATAGCCGTAAAATTTGTTCGGCATTCAAATGCTCTATGACTTCGATCAAAGTAATAACGTGGAAGTGGCCTTTGAATTCATCCACAAGGTCTAGGTCTCCATCAAACGTCCTAAAACTTCTAAAAGAGGTGGCATAATTTTGATTGGCATAATCAATTTGGCCGGGAAGAATATCAACCCCTAATTGTTGAGTAAAAATCGATGGTGAAATCATTCCTAAAAAACTTCCTGCGAAACAACCAATATCGAGGATGTTTTTATTCGGCCCAATAAGGTTTAATGGAATATACCTAAGCACTGATTCAAACTTATGGAAATGCCAAAATTTTCGCATGCCATCCGGACCAGATAAAACATTGTCGTAAAAGCCATTAGGAATTTTTGAATAATCAAAGCTCATATGTTTTTTTCCTAATAAACAACAATCCCATCAAACCTGCCACACAACTTAAAATAATAATCGTATAGTAATAAGGGAAATATTGGAGTCGGATCGTTCCTTGCCCAGCAGGAACACGCACGGCCAGTAGAGTCTGATGATCAAATGGTTCAGCATCATTATTCGTTTCTACCCAGCCATCGAGATAATTTGTGTTTAACAAAATTTCGGCACCTTGAGAGCTTTCGTAACTAAAATTAATTTCACCCGGAGTTAATTTTAGTGGCCCTACTTTAGCATCACCCAACAAGATACTCGCTTCTCCAGAGTAACCATTTTCATCGTAAGCTTTCGTTTTCGAATTCATTCGAGAGGGCTCGTAACAATATTTAGAAATGATTCCCTCTTGATAATAGAGCTCAGGCTGACTAACTAATTTCTGAGTTTGTAGCCAATACTCGCGCTTTATGAGAGGTAATTCATAATTACTGCCGACAGGTGCAAAGGAATGATAGTTGGCAACGAGAGCTTCAATATTAGCGAGACAAAGGAGAAGAAAAGCAGTCTTTTTAAATCTCATCTTTGAGGCGAACATCGAAATAAAACTTATAAAGAGGAGGGTGAAAACGATGAGATACCTGGTATGAACGTGTGCCTTTTTAATATATGGAATCGAAGAAATTAGTTGATAAGGATTGAACTCACCTCCCCACCCCATTGCAATCCAGAGGAAGATCCCGACAAGTACCAAAGTTCGTGAAAGTTTTGGATCCATCTTTTTAAAACTCAAAATGGATAGGAGAATCAGACCAAGGATGGAGATGCCAAGATAATTTCCATATTCATGAAAACGGAGATAGCCCTGCACAACAAGATCATTACTTAGGAAAGGATCAAAAAAGATATGTAGAAGTAAGGGAAATGATACTAGCTGATGTTCCTGAATTTCTCGAACAGCATTCGAATTAATCATTACAGGGTAAATCTTAGGTATCGTTAAAAGGATACAAACTCCGACTGCCGACAAACAAAATCCAATATTGCTTTTTATAAATTGAAATAGAACTTTTATACGATCGGGAGAAGTGGCAAAGAAAAAGAGAAAATAGACGACCGAGAAAATAACTGGATAAATCCCCCCATCTAAAATCATGAGAGAAAATACTGCGCCGAGGTTTAAAAATGCCTTGCGACTATCGAGCGACTCTACCCAAAGAAAAACCCAAGGGAGTAAGTAGAATGTACGAAAAGCAATATGTCCCTCAGTGAAATGCAGAGAAAACCAACTCGAATTGACAAAAAGTGCTGCACCGAGAAAGGAAATTTCAGGCGTTACCTTCAAGTGAGAAAAATATTTGATACATCCCCAAAAGCCTAAAACTTTTAAAAGAATAACGCTTAGAACGTTTCCAAGAGTTACAGGCAGGATCAACGTCAACAAGACCAGCGGAGAAAAGATCCAATTCTGAGGATTGCTTAATAAAGAGAGGCCAGAGCATGCCCAGGGATTATGCAGGGGTAGCGTCCCATAAGTCCAAACCGATGACTTAATAACTAATGCAAGAGTATCAAAGTAAACCCAGTCAAAGGCCCTTCTCTGCATAGGGAAATAAAAAAACATAAAGGAAGAAATAAATACCGCAGAAAAGGCAATGATTTTGGCGGTTCTTTTTGTCATAAAAAAAATGTTAACATAGTGGGTATGAAGGTCGCAAAAAATATATTCAATAAAGGGTCAAAATGATCAAATTCCTCTTTATTGCTCCAGTACTTTTGTTATTTTGCCTCTATGTCCTGATTGCCCCGATTTATTTTCAAGGCGGAGACACTGCCGAATTGGTGAATGCTAGCTACCACCTTTTTGTCGCTCATCCCCCAGGTTACCCACTCTACATTTGGCTCCAGCACTTTTGGTTAACCCTTACATCATTCTCAACCGTGTATTTTAGGGCGAGCCTGTTATCAGTCGTCTTTACCATTGGAACACTTCTGTTCTTGGTCTGGCCGTTGCGAAGAAATATTTCTTTATTGCTCATCCCCCTCGTCTTTCTCGGACTCAATCCAGATTTTGTTGAATCAGCTGTATTGCCTGATGTTTTTTCTCTTCATGGGCTATTTGTGGCCGCAATCCTTAGCCTCTTTTTAGTTGAATCAAGATGGAAATCATTTTTAATCCCATTTTTATTTTGTCTGAGCCTTAGTAATCATCACACAACAATATTACTGGGGCCGCTACTGCTTTACCAAATCAGAGAAATGAAAAAAGATTTTTGGTTAGGATTATTAATCGGTTCGATTACTTGTGCCCTCATGTACCTTTCACTTCTGGGCCTAGATCATAACCACCCCTATTCATGGGGTAATGTGAAAGATATTGACTCAGTTATTTCTCACTTCCTCCGCAAAGATTACGGAACTTTCAAACTTGCAGCAAATGGTGAAAACCAAGGTCCCAAGGCCCTTCTCTTTTTACTTCAATCACTTTTACCAACGCTCGTTTTGACGTTGGTTCTATTCGCTAAGAGTTGGAGGAATCTTATTTCAGATAAAAAAGTAATTCTTGTTTTGGCGACTCTTGTCCTGTGCTTTGTCTTTAGTTTGATGGGGAATATTCTTCCAGAACAGGCCGGCGCAGAGGTTCTGAAACGTTTTCACATCATGCCATTAGTTATACTTACCTCACTAAACGTTTACATCATTTCTTTATTCAATTTTTCTTATAAGGAAAAAGTTTTAACATCTGTGATCATGTTATCAACTTTAGGCTTTCAAGGTTATGTTCTTAAAGACTTTATGAGTTTAAGAAATGACTCCATCATAGAGGACTACTCTAGAAATCTTTTTAAAGGAGCGAAAAAGAATTCGCCAGCAATTATCAGCGTAAAAAGTGACACTGCTTTTTTTGGATTAAGATACGTGAGTTCGTTCGAGGGTAATATTTTTGACAAAAAAGTCGCTATCATTACGCCAGAAATGTTATTCCATCCATGGTTTAGCGATAAAGTAAAAATGCTATTACCTGAATTTCATTTAAAAAACAAAGAGAAGGTCTTAGTCCAAAGAAAACTAAATATTAATCAAGATCTTATTCAACCCAACTTACAATCCTATAACTTTTTGATGACAACAGATTACAAGGAAGGAACTTGGTTTAAATTAGTTTTTTTGCCGCTCGGTAGAGTCCTACGAGCTGGCCAAGGGACTTATTTTGATTCAAACAGTATCGACGATCTAATACTTACGAATCGACCATTAGAAATCCCTCGCGGCTCACAACAATATACGAAAGGCTTCTTATACTACCAATACTCTCACTTCCACATGGCCCAGGCCTATCACTATTGGTCAATCAATGAACCGGAGAAAGCCAAAGCAGAATGGGAAAATGCGATTAAAAAGGTTAATTATGCTTTACCCGCCATGGTGAACCTGTGTAACCATTTCCCCGATACTTATGATTTCTGTCAGGTTGAAAGGCTTAAAGAACTTGAAAAAGAAACGAAGGGATTTTATTAAAGAATGGCCACCCCACCTGGACTTGAACCAGGATCAGAGACTTAGGAAGTCCCCGTTTTATCCAGTTAAACTAAAGGGTGAACAAAATCATCATAAAACTATTTTAGCCATTCATACAAGTGATAGTGCTCACCTGACATTCCAAGCGCTTCATAGACTTGTTGAGCCTTTTGATTGCTCTTATCAACGTAAAGTCTAAGCCCTCTCAAATCTTTAGAATCCTCAACCATTTTCTTTAAATGGGAATACAACATCCGGTAAACACCATTTTGTCTAAAGTCCGGATGAACATAAACAGAGTGAATCCATAACACAGTTCCATTTCTCCAATCACTCCATTCAGGCACCGTCAATAAACAGCCCACCACGTTTCCACCGACTTCAGCTAACCAGTACTTACCTTTGTTCGGATCGTCAAAGACTGCACTGACGCCTTTATCTACTGTGGGTGGATCAAGCTTCATGGACTCAGTTTCAAAAGCCATTTTACATTGAAAGTCAGCAATGACGGGAATATCAAAAAGTAATCCTGGTCTGATTTTAATTTCCATTACGTTAAGACTCCTCTTACACGTTTAGAGAATTCCCTCAAGGCATCGTTCAAGCTCATCCCCTTATCAAGGTAAGTTCTCATTTCGGCTGCCATAAGGTAGTCACTCATTTGTTCACCAGCATCTTCCTGCGTTTTCACTGGAGCAGATCCTGTTGATTCAAATTGATCAGCAAATTGATTTAGTTCATCAACGGTATATTTCTGCGCCAATTCTTTAACCGATTTAACGTCCATAATTAAGCCTTCATACTTTGAATGAATTGTCTGAATGCCTCTTCCTTAGTCACATTGACTAAATCTTGAGGCTCGCCATTTTTAAAACAACCAACAGAAGGAAGTCCCGGAAGTTCAATCAATTCTTTAATCTTAGGATTTTTTTCGACATCAATTTTATAAATTTTTACGCCCTCTTCCTCCGCAACCCGAGAGAACATGGGAGCCGCTACCCGGCAAGCCCCACACCAAGAAGCGTAAAAATCAACGAAGACCATTGGCTCTTTTTCAATAATCTCAAAGATGGTGTCATCTGAAAGTTCAGTCATATTCATATTAAATTCCTTTTTAACTTACAATTAAGCGTAATGAATCCAGAGAAAGCTCTGCTTTATCCATCGCTTTTAACATATTATCCCGGTTAAATTTCAGCATTATAATTTCAGTCTCTGAAACAGTAGGGTTCACTTTCCTCAAGGCCTGTAATCTCTCAATCTCAGCATTCATTGATTTAAGCATGTCATCACGAAATTTTTCCTTGTACTGTTTCGCTCGTGCCAGGCACATCTCCTTTCCAGTTTTGATACATTGTTTTAAAAAGTCCCTTGGAAGTTCCTTCATTTGTGCACGTTTTTCAGCATCAATTGTTCCCGTATTTTCATCAATAAACTTCTTAGGAAGTTTTTGAGTCATGTCAGCGAACTGAGAATTTAACAGGACCCTAAGTGGAGTCGGAGGAAAGAATTTCTGGAGTTGAAGTTTTTTATCAGCGATACAGCTTAATAAATAATACCCCTCAAAAAGAAAGCTTTCCTTAGAAGGTGTTTTCCATGAAGTGATGGTGACGTTACCCATCTCCTTTGAGGAGATATAATCCATTATTCCTACCACCATCGGATGATCCCAACTTAAGAAAGTAATATCCTCTCGTTTAAGAGCATTCTCTCTCTTAAAGGTAATCGTCATACCCTCATTATCTAAACAGGGAAAATGCGGCAAATACATATTATCACTCGGACGGATAAAAAATGTATACGGATCATTCATGTCCTCTGCATCCACACCCATCAAGTTAAACAAATTGAGCATAAAGTCTTTGAGATCCGAAGAATCATCTTGAGCTTTGAGCTCTGAGACAAATGCCATGGCCTTAGTATGGTTAAACGAATTGAATTCAATCAATTGATCCTGACCCTCTTCCAATTTCTGTTCAATCTCCTGATGCAGTTCCTGAGTTGTTTTTAAAAACTTTTTAAATTCTTTCTCAGGATAGTCATCTTGAGCGGCAGATTCGAGCAAGACCACTAAGTCTTCTCGAACCGTGGCATAGAGTTCAGTCCCACCACGAGGTGAAGATTCAAAAGCATTAAACCCTTCGTGATACCATCTCATGAGAAGCTCATCACTGGACTTTTCAACGTATGGAACGTGGATTTGAATATCATTTTTCTGCCCAATACGGTCCAAGCGTCCAATTCTCTGCTCAAGCAGATCAGGTAACTTCGGAAGATCAAATAGAATCAGATGTTTTGCGAACTCAAAATTTCGTCCCTCAGATCCAATCTCAGTAGATAAAAGAATATCTGCTCCATCGGGTTCAGCAAAATAAGCCGCCTGACGATCTCGGTTCATGAGATTCATTCCTGAATGAAAAAAGGCAACTTTAGCAGTGGTTTTTTCTTTGAGAACTTTTTCCAGTTCCACTACCAAATCTTTATCATGACAAATGAGTAGCGTTTTATCGGCCTTATTCGCCTCAACAAACTCTGCAAGCCAGCCTGATTTTAGTTCAAAAAGTTTTTTGTCTGGATTTTTTGTTTTACCTAATTTCACGGGATAGGAATGAAAAACTCGTTTTGGGAAAAACTCTTGAAAAGTCGCCATCGTTTTGCGCGTATTTCGAAAGTAAATTCTTCCTGTTCCATGTCGATCGACTAACATCTGCAAAGCTGCTTCTTTATCTAATCCTTCGGCATCAACACCCAGTTTTTCTTTAAGAGATTTTTTATCCGAAGCTGTAAGAGTTTTGCCTGAGATTAATTTATTCGCAAGATCTGAAATAGGTTTATAGCCCATTGTCTCTTCTACAAACTGGTTATAATCATGGAAGCGGTTTGAATCCAGCAAATGAAGACGTGCATAGTGTCCAGCAAGACCCAAAATTTCGGGCGTTCCAGATAAGAGCAGAACTCCCGGAGTATCTTTCGCGATGGCAGCGACAAAATCATATTCTGGAGAAGAATTATCC
Source organism: Bacteriovoracaceae bacterium (assembly GCA_947448095.1). GTDB lineage: Bacteria > Bdellovibrionota > Bacteriovoracia > Bacteriovoracales > Bacteriovoracaceae > Peredibacter. The sequence continues at coordinate 14,438 of CANFNN010000033.1, forward strand.
GGCGCCCACCTTAATTGGTGGGCCTCATCTACAATAAGTAGATCCCATTTATTTTCCATCGCCTGCTCCATCAACCAGTCCTCACGCATGAGGTATTTAGTCGAAGCAACAAATAGTTGCCCCTCTTCAAAAGGCTGATCGCCACGCTTGATTTCGGAGTCATGATTAATCGTTTTAAATGTTAGCTGAAACTTGCGTAGCATCTCGACAAACCACTGATAGACAAGGGAATCAGGTACAAGAATCAATGCCCGCTCCACTCTTCCAGTAAGAATCAAATGATGCAGAATAAGTCCTGCCTCAATTGTTTTACCTAGTCCAACTTCATCGGCCAATAAGACTCGCGGACGACTTCGTTTGCAAATCTCACTCGCCACAAACATTTGGTGCGGAATCAGATTCACTTTCGGTCCAATGAATCCCCGAGTGGGTGAAATAAACAACTTCCTTTGATTGAGAAGTGTATCGTAGCGCATTTTAAAAAATTCGCTCGTATCAATATTTCCAGCGAAGAGTCGCTCTTCTGGTTTAGAGAATGACAATGTATCAGCGAGTTGAGTTTCAGAAAGTGAATAGCCACTTCCCTCATAGGTTACCAAACCAGCAGCTTCCTTAACGGATTCAACAATAAATGTATCTCCATTTTGTCCCTTTACCTCATCGCCCTCAACAAAACGAATCCTCCTGAGAGGTGCGGTCGTTGAACCATACTTACGGTCGACCTTAGTCGCAGGAAAAAAACAGGTTACTGTTTTCGCTTCGACTTCAACTATTACTCCCAACCCCAATTCTGGTTCAGATTCCGATATCCAGCGTTGGCCAATGATGAACTGCTTCATCTCACCTCCAGGCAGTGACAAATGTACAAGTTTGAACCAAGATATTAGCAAATGCGATTGAGGGGTAAAAGCTTATGATGAAAAAATCTTGGATTACGCTAGGTTTAATGCTGTTGTTCATAAATATAAAGGCTTCAGCAGCTCAAATAAGCGCTGGGCCATGGAGATTTGTTCTCAAAACGACCAACGCTGAAGTTCCCTTCATCATTGAATTTAAGTATAACAAGAAAAATAAGTTGAC
>CANFNN010000034.1 GCA_947448095.1 Bacteriovoracaceae bacterium
CATAGCTCATTCCTCCGATACGGGCATAAGTAGTGGTCAAACGCATACCACACATGGATTCAATCATTGTGTAGGCTTCTTCACGCCAATGAACGAGCAAAAAGAAAATGGTCATAGCACCAATATCGAGAGCATTCGCAGCAACACAAACAATGTGGTCGATGATGCGTGAAAGCTCCATACAAATGACACGAATATACTGGCAACGCTCAGTTGGCGAAATGTTCATCACATTTTCAACTGCCATGGCATAGGCAATATTGTTATTGAGTGCAGAACAATAATTTAAGCGATCAGTATAAACCATCCACTGATGATAAGTTTTATCTTCGCCTAGTTTCTCTATCCCACGGTGGAGATATCCAATTTCGCAAGATGCATCTTCAATCGTCTCACCGTTAATACGACACATAACTCTGAGAGTTCCGTGCATAGCTGGGTGATGTGGACCTAAATTGATAAGGACGTTTGGATTATAAAAATCATTCAAACGATGTACGTCTGTTTCTAAGTCTTTTACTGACATATTATTTCTCACCTTCAGCCGCGGCTTGGCTAATCGTGTTTGTCACTTGAAGGGGGCCAGCACCTAAGTGAAAATCGATATTATCTTTGAAAGGCTCACGCTGTTTAATTGGATATTCTTTTCTAAGAGGGTAGCCTGTAAAACGCTCATCCATCATGATACGGCGAAGATTGGGATGATTCGCAAAAGTGATTCCATACATGTCGTAGACTTCGCGCTCTAGCCAGTTTGCACCACTATAGAGATCAGAGATAGTCTGAGCAGGCTGATGCTCGCCCAATAAACACTTAACACGAACACGGGTATGAAGCTCAGTTGAATAAAGCTGATAAACCAGAACAAATCGACCTTCGCCGTCTTCCTGATCAACATTATCATAAGCCGTCACATCAGAAATAAAATCGACTTTAATTTTTTCATCTAGCGTAAACATTTTGACTAAAAGCTTAGCGTCTTCCGGATTTTTTGCCCAAAGGACAGGCTCAGATAATTTATCCAGTTCAAGTTTTCGATCAGTAGCGTATTTTTCAGTCAGACGAGCAAGTACTAATTTTTGAGTTTCTAGAAAGGCAGCATTAGTCGCAAAAGAGTTAGTCTTCATTATTTTTGCTCCTGCTGGCTTTTGAATTCATTCACATGCTCGGGAGTAACAACGAAGTTTGCTCTAATGTCGGAGGCCACTTCTTTACGGTAGCTCATGGCATTCATTGCATCCTCTTGGTTTGGACGCTCAGCTGGTTTGCGATCTTCGCCATTTTGAATTTTTTTCTGCAAGTGCATGATGGCGTACAAAAGTCCTTCAGGTATAGGTGGACAACCAGGCACGTAAACATCAACTGGCATAATTTCATCAATTCCCTGAAGAACTGAATAGGTATCAAAAATACCACCAGAAGATGAACAGGCACCCATGGCAATAACCCATTTAGGCTCAAGCATTTGATCATAAATTGTTCTGAGAACCGGCGCCATTTTAGTCGTAATGGTTCCAGCTACAATTAACATATCCGCCTGACGAGGTGAGAATCGAACCACTTCAGCACCAAAACGAGAAAGATCGTAGGTTGCAGAAATTGTCGACATCATCTCGATCCCACAGCATGAAGTACCGAATGGCATTGGCCATAATGAGTTTTTTTGGGCCCATTTAGCAGCTTCAGCTAATAGTGTAGGGTAAAAAATTGAACTTCCGTCTTTAGACATAATTCCCCCTTAGTCCCAGCTCAAAGCACCACGAAGGCGCAGGTAGAGATATCCACCTAAGAGTAGTACAAAGAATAGGCCCATTTCCAAAAGGATCAACGGACCGTGTTTTAAATAAGTGTGGTATACAAGAGTCCAAGGATACATAAAAACAACCTCGACATCAAAAATCAAAAAGACAATTCCGATGAGGTAGTAGCGAACTGAGAATTGTTGATGGGCATCACCTACAGGCTTAACCCCACTTTCATAAGTCTCGTATTTTTTAGCAGTGGAACCAGAGGCTTTTGTGCCAAATAATTGATTGATACCTGTCATGGAAAAAGTCACGATCAAAGAGATGACAATCAAGACTAGAATAGACAAATAATTTAATGAACCTTCGATTGGAAGAGACATAAACACCTTAGTGAAAAAATTAATGCCACAAATCTATCACCCAAGGTTCACAAACTCAATGATATCGAAGAGAAATCACAAGTGTTTGACCTGACAAACTCAAAATTTCTTTAGACAAACAAAATTGGTTAACACGCCGTCCAAAAGGATTGGCAAGGGTCAGGACATCAACTAACCTAAAGCATGCCAACTAATGCCGAAATACTCCTTGAAGGTTCCTATCTTTATTTTGAAAAAGACGTGAACTATTCCCAAGAAAATTTTAAGCTGATTAGATTTCCGGATGCCAAGAGCTACCATATTTACTCAGAAATTCTTTCCCGGGTAGAGAGTGGCGAATTTTTGAAAATTATGGTTCGTTTTGAAATGAACGACCATTTTCATCCGACATTTGCCAGGATCGAAAAATCACTCGGAAACCGCTATGCGCAAGAAATATTCCAATTTGACCTTGTCGCCCAAAGGTTAAAGTACACTTTCGAAAATTCTAAGGCTTCACAAGATTTTAATTTAAACATTAGTGCAAAGCACTATTTAACCTCGCCTGCGTTTGCGACTTCTGCCATCTTCACCTTGTCCAAAAAACTTAACGCAACGGAGCGTACGGCCGTCCCTTTAATTAGTTCTCAAAACGAATGGACCTACGAGCATCCCCCTGAAGAAAAGATTGTGTTCGCCGAAATAAAAACCAGAGAAGTGACAGATTTTAAACTTAATAATACGTCCCTATCAGCAAGCCACCTTTGTCTTTATGAACAGGATGCCGGAGCGGGAGCGGCGGAGTCCCCTGTTGAAATTTTTATCAGTAAGCACTACGCACTTCCCTACCAACTCATTCACGGTGATCAAAAAATTGTAATAAAGAATCTTAAAAAAAATAGTTAGCTGCCTAAACCTTGAAATAATCAGCGATCTCTTGGCAGGCCTTCTCAAGTGGCGCCGAAATAATTTGATAAGGCTCCATTAGTTTCTGAAACGTTTTTAAGGTGCCGCCCTTCCATTTTTTTACCCTGTTATCAACGAGTAAAATCGCCCCGTGGTCATTTTCGGTCCTTAGCAGCCTTCCAAACTTTTGATGAAGTGAGCGCGTTCTGTGAGCAAGAAAGTAATCATTAAATTCGTTTCCAAACTTAAATTCAAAGAAGTCTCGACGCTTCTGGATGACTAAGTCCTGACGGACATCAGGGATTTTATCTACAACAATAAATTGTAGTTTTTCACCGGGGATATCAATTCCCTCACCAAAACTCTCCATACCAATTAAAATCGCAGCATCCTCACGTTTAAATTCTTCTACAACATTCTTACCAAGCCCCTGAACAAATACCGGTATTTTGCCTTCAAATTCTTTTAAAATAATATCAGTTGCGGCCTCAAAGCGTAAACGTGATGAGAAAAGTAACAATGTCCTTCCCCCAAGCTTTGAGATCAAAGGATTCACTTGTTTCAGAACGTCCGGAACAAACATCGGATCCGAAATATTACGGGTATCTGAACTCAAGTACACTTTTGAATTGTTTTTATAGTCATAAACGGCTTCAAGAAATAATCCCGTCTTAAACCGTTTATCCTGAGGTAGATAAGTATAGCCAGTCATCCACTCTACACCCTGAACTCCTGAATCTCCTGAGGCATTCCCTAAGGTTGCCGAAGTAAAAACCACAGAGGAGCTTGTCATCAAAAGTTCGTCGTGAATGCGTTTCCCCACATCAATAGGTGAAGACTCAAGTGCGTAGTTATCATTTTCAGAAAATTTCAGAATAGTTGACCAGTCATTGGGAAGTTCAAGATAGTGCTTAAAAGCAGCCGTCAATTTATCGAGGGAACCAAAATTGGTTTCGAATACAGTCCAGGCCCTCATCTTTTGAGGCTCATTTTTAAAATCTTTGTTTTCCCATCTCTCCATGAAAGGCATGAATAATGTGTAAAGACTGGTCAGGATAAAGTGCAAGCTTTCCGCATGATTCAATATCGCGGCTGCCAATGGGTCTTTAAGCTCAGACTTTTTGGGTAAAGGTAATTCATTTCCATAAATAGGACTATAACTTGGAAGCTTTTTAAAATAGGCTTCAATCACTCCAGGCAAAGCATCAGCGTGATCTTTCATCATGCGCATATTAAACTGAGTTTCCTGACGAATTCGTTGAACGGTATCATCCACTTGAAATTCATCTTCCATGCTCGTCAAAAGATAAATCAAGGCTCCCATTCCCTGGGGGAAGTTTTTTTGAAATGATTCAAGGTTTTGATGAGTTACTTCGATACTATAGGCCTTAGTGGCTTCACTTTCTAAACGGTGGGCCTCATCTACCACGATGTACTGAGGACGAGGTAAACTTCTGGGCCAGTTAAGCATCAAGGCATGGTTACCAATAATTAATTGGGCCTCTTTAGCTTCACGAAGTCCCTGAACGTAACTACATTCGTTCACGTACGGGCAGTTCTGGCCAGCACAAGCACGGTAATCCACTGCAAGGGTGGCTTCTTTTTCTCTGAGTTCTGGATTCAATCTTTTTAAGACGTAAGGAATTTGCTCTCGAGTGAGCTTCTTTTCATAAGGAGCTCTGGAGTTATAAAAAAAGATCATTTCAAGGTAAGCTTTGGAAAATGATTCTCCAAAAGATGTTAAAAAGGTGGCTTCAGTATTTTCCTCGCGAAAGATGAGCTCGCACAAATGATTATTAGATCCCACCAGACGAATCACTTTCGTTTCGTCCCCAAGATTCATCAAGCGCTTCATTTGCGGGACATCTTTGGCCAGTGCTTGATCCTGAAGTGTCTTTGTACCAGTTGCAATCAAGCAAGTTTCTTTTTCCGTCTTAGAAAATAAAATTGAAGGTAAGAGATAACCCATCGTTTTCCCTGTCCCTGTAGGCGCCTGAATGAGAGCATGGATTTTGTTTTTAAAGGCCTGACCTACCCGCAGTGAAAGAGATTCCTGAGCTGCTCGATACCTGTAGTTCGGAAGGATTTGATTGATTTCTTTTTCTGATCGCAGAATATTTTGGATATTCTGGCCTGAAAAATCTTTGTCAAATTTTAGATCATTTTTTTCTATTATGGCTTCAGACTTATTAAGGATTAGGAAATGCTTAACGGTTTCAGTGAGATTAAAATCAATTTGATCACTAATCTCGACTAAATCAGAGGGACTAAGTGCAAAGAAGTTTCGGTACCAGAATTCTTCAGGGAGTGTCTGAAACACTTCAGAAAGCTTCATTCTTAACTCACGGTCTTGATGAGTCAGATAGGTCGAAACCAAAAGTGTCTTCAATAGATCCCGGGAATCGGCCAATCCTCGGTGCTCTTCTTTGTCGGCAATTCCCAAATAATTAATGAAATATTCCAGATTCAAAGCACTCGCCTCTGGAAACAAAAGTGCAAGGTAGAGCATTGAGTCTTGGTAACTTTCTCGCTCTCCATTGTGAGGCAAGCGATCAAAGTAGCGCTTCAAAAAACTTTCTTCAAAAGAAGCGTTATGCGCTAGTAAGGCATGCCCTTCAAGAGTCAGTAAATCGTTCTCAACTTGCGTCCAAAGGGGAGCACGCTTTAGCTGCTCATTGGTTAGTCCCGTAAGCTTGGTAATAAAAGAGGAAACAGGATTTTCACAGCGCACGAGAGAAGAGAACGTACGAATTAACTGAGTCCCTTCAAATTGATAAAAACCGACATCAATAATCTCATCCGTTCCGGGACTAATTCCAGTCGTTTCAATGTCAATTACTGACCAAAGGCCAAGACCCATGAAGAACGTCCTTTGCGCGAGGTGCTATCGAAGAGAACTTACATTATTTAAAGTGCAGACTTTAGTCAATTATGCTAGTTTGCATTAATTAGAATTTTTCAATGAGGACAAATGGAAACTTGGTTAATGCAAGGTCAATCCCTCGGCATAGTTTTACTCATGCTTGCTGGAATAAGTGTCCGCCGCAATCGAAAGCAACATATCAAAATTATGAGCACTGCCATGATTTGGGATATTATTCTGATCCTTCAAATCGAACTTAGTCGGTCTGCAATCCTAAAAGCTTCCAAAGCAATGACTAATCCCTTAATCTTAAATATCCATATCTCAATTGCTGTTTCAACAGTCATTCTTTATGGCTTCATGGTTTATACGGGCAGAAAACTACTGAATGGAGAAAACGACATCCGTCCTCGTCATAAAGCTTTAGGATGGACAACTCTCAGCATGAGAATTTTAACTTTTATAACGAGCTTCTGGGCCGTTGTGCCCAAGGAATAGGTATGAGTAACGGATTTGAATTTGTTGAAACAATTATTAAAGCTGGTATACCAGACGCCAAGGTAATGGTTGAGGATATGACTGGAACGCGAGACCATTTGGCAATTACAGTGGTATCAGACGCCTTCGAAGGAAAGATGTTGTTCCAACAACATCAGATGTTAATGAACCTTTTAAAAGACGAATTAAAAACACGCATTCATGCGGTTAAACTTGAGACCTTTACTAAGGCCAAGTACGACCAAGCGAACAAAGGATAAAAGATGTCTAACTCATTCAATGTGATCAACAGCGAAATTAAAGAAATTTCTTCAAATGATAAGAACCAAGACCTTAAAATTCAAATTGAGAATTTACTAGGTAGTTCGAAAGTCGTTCTTTTCATGAAAGGAAATGCTGAAATGCCTCAATGTGGTTTTTCTGCCAATTCTGTCGCAATTCTTAAAAACCTGGGTGTCTCATTCAATACTTTCAACATTCTTAACGATGCTGAAATAAGACAAGGCCTTAAAGAATACTCAAACTGGCCAACTTACCCACAGCTCTACATTAAGGGCCAACTTATAGGCGGCAATGATGTGATCACCGAAATGTATAAGAATGGTGAGCTTCAGGAATTCTTAAAAAACAATTAATTATATGAACCGAATTATTGGAAAAATAAATCCTGATCAAAGGCATGTTACTATTTGGGGCGCTGGATTCTCTGGCCTTGTTTTAGGTTATTTTTTAAAAGATCAGGGCTACGCTGTTACTATTTATGAAAAATCGAATCGTATCGGCGGCAAGATTCAAACCAAGAGAACTGGTGCAGGTTTAGCTGAGAGAGGGGCGCATGCTCTCTATCTCAATCAAGATGGACTTGAACTAATCAAGGAATTAAAACTTGAGCCGATTCCTGCTGCAAAAAAGCTGCGCCATCTTCTCATGATCAACGGTAAGCCTAAACGCCCTCTTCAGTTTAGTTTGTTTTCAAAAATCGCTACCAACGTTTACAAGAAACCTCCACTTGTCTCAGATGGTTTGACTGTTGCTGATTTTTTTCGGCCCTTACTAGGCAGTGCTAACGTTCATAATTATTTATCACCTATTCTGGGGGGGATTTATGCCACTCCAGCTGATCAGTTACATTTTAAGTCCATTTTTCCTCAGGTTGGTCAAAAAGCTCAATTTGATTCTTACTGGTCGTTTTTAAAAATGCTGATGAAGCTTAAGAAAAGTCAGCCAAAAATTGAATTATCCGGATCAGTAACTTTTGAAGGCGGAATGCAAACCCTCATCAATCGGTTAGGCGAAGTTTTAAAGCATGAGATAAAACTCAACTACAAAGAAGAATTTAGAATCAAGGGCAACACTATTGTTTGCACAGACGCGGTGAATGCAGCTCAAATACTTAAAGAGCTGCGCCCAGAATTAAGCCGAGAATTAGCTCGTATACAATACAGGGCCGTAAGCAGTTCCACCGTATTTTTAAAAAGAGAACTCAAAGGTCTGAACAAAGCATTTGGTGTGTTGATACCACTTGAGAATGGCTACCATTCAATTGGTATTATTAACAATAAGGCAATCTTCCCTACAAACAATCAAGAAATACAGTCGTACACATTTATCAGTCCGAAACAACTCACTGATGAAGAAGTGCTGCAAGATTTAATGTTATTAAGCCCAGATATTAAGGGTGAAGAGATTGAACATATTGAGACCGTCTATTGGGATAAAGCATTACCAATTTATGATCTTCAGCTTTTTCTTTCTATTAAGAAATTACATCAACTCGCCTATAAGGAAGACAATCTTGCGATTTTCGGAAACTACGTTGCAGGAATAAGTCTTAGAGACATGATAACAGCTGCTAAGACCTTCTCGCGACATCCATTAGATTATACCTAGTATTGACCTGAAACTGGCGTCGCCTGGCCTTCATCATCCTTGAGTAGAATGAGTGCATTCATTCGACCATTGCCGTCAGAAACAAAGTTGACCTTATCAAGGTCTAGCCCACGTAACTCAGGATATTGAAGCTCAAGAACATCTGTATTCGCAAGGCCAGCGGTCTCAGCACGTAAGGTTGACAGAACTTTCTTCTTTAAGCGTAGTGAGTGAATATTGCTAACGACACCCATCTCAGGCTTACCGTTGAGAAGAGTTTCATCCGATGTATCCATTTCAGCAATATGAATTATAAATGTTGGAATAAGGTTCTCTTGCTTAATTTTAAGCCCGACTTTAAACACTAACGGGAAACGCACTTCTTTAGCTCCGATAGCAAGTCGTTCTAACTTTTTTGGAGTATAAATCACATCCATATACAATGTACCAGTGTTGCTGCCAGCTTCATCCATACGAATGAAGACCTTGTTTGGTCCAAGCATGACTCCAGATTTCTTAAGTATATCATTCCAGAGCCCAGCATCATAAGTGGCAACTAGAACTTTATTTACGTAGTCCTCGGAGATACTGACAACAATATTAGCATTTCCTTGGTCAATTAAAGATCTCATTGTCTGAACTGATTCCTCGTGAACTTTTTCAGAGATGCGAGATTTTACTGGCTTTGTGACTTTGTCTTGAACGCATTTTTTTCCAATCGATTGAAAAAGTACAGGTGGACAAAAATCTCCAGACATTTGGACTTCTACTAAATTTGCGTTAGCAGGGCTAACAAACGAATCAATTTTCAATTGGCTTTGGATAGTCGTTGAATCGATCCAGTATTCTTTTGCAAATTCAATTTTATTCATGGCAGCCAACATGTCTCCACCCATTCCACTTTTAAGAAGTGAAGAGACTTGAGCGACAAGAAGACCTTTGATGCCATCTTTTTTTGATTTGATAAGATCCTCAATCTTTTTAGGATCAAATTTAAGCTGCTGGTTTCCAATCTTAATACTTACGTTTGGAACAACGATATTTTGGTAGTCCAAATGAATAGAATCAGAACTTCCAACCAGGGAAGATACCATGCTTGAAAAATCAGAATCTTCTAGTAAAAGCTTGAAGGACTTATCATTGTTTCTAAGCTGGATTTTAGCGATAAAGTTAATTAACTTTTCTTCTGCAGCAGTGATTACAGGCTTAATAATTTCAATATTAATAAAAGGTAGGGCATTTTTCCCAGGTATTAAAAGAGACAAAGTCACTTTATCTGCAGAGACCATAATCTTAGAAGCCGAAAAATCTGAAGATACAGATAAACCTTCCACTTTGTCTTCAGTGGCATTAAATTCTGTCTTAAATCCTCGAACATCGTAGCGTAGGCCATGAATTGTGACCTGAGTCTGTGCATTCAAAAAGTCCATTTTCAACATTCGTGAAAGATCTTTTAAGAGTTCCATTGCCGATGGATTTAAATAATCTCCTACTTTGGCTTCTGAAACGACAATCGGTTGTTCAAATCTTTGGCTAAATGGATCCTGCTGGCCGAAGTTTTTCATCAGACGTCTTATTCTATTGGCCAAAACGCCTGACCAATCAGAATCAAGACGAGTTTCAACTAAGATATCAGGCGCTAGAAATGTTTCAGTTTGTGCCTGGATCCCAGAAACCGAAAGAAGTAAGGCGAGTGTTATTAGTTTGATCATAATATTACTTTTGTGCTGGGTTCTTGCTGTTAAATTTAATATCTTTAATATCTATATTTACCAACATATAAGCCGCCTGATTAAAAGCGATCGATTTAGGTAAGAACTCAACTCCAGATTGATTAAGAAATTTTCGTAAATCAATATCAAAATTTTTATCTGCGTATTGATCAAGTTGTGCGTGAAGTTTCTTAAGAACGCCATTACGAACAACGTTAAACATATCTCCAACATTTGATGGGTAGTTGTAAGTATTTAAAAGTTTGTCCCCATTGAAAGCAGATTTGATTTTGATACTAAGATTGACTCCACCTGTGACAGCATCCTTTGTCACAACTGGAAGGATTTCAATTTCTAAAGGGAAATATATGATGCCATTGTTGTTGTTTCTCTCAAGCCATGCTCCAATTCCTGTTTCGGCCCAACCAATTGGATCATTCCAAATAGATGTGCGAACTTTCTTGAGATCAATAGCGACGTTCGCAACTGCCTTGAGACTGTTTGCGTAGGTAAAGTGTAGCTTGAGGCTACTAATCGAGAGACCACCCACATCGCTTATTTCCTGTAGCAGGTCATTAAATAATCCAGTCGAATTCACTAAATCTAAGGCACCGTTTATAACAGGCTCTGAGATAGCAAGATTAATGTCGTGGCTTCTTTGAGAGCTTAAATCAAGAACAGGAAGCACTCGAGAAGAATTACCTAGAGTGTTTTTTAATTTGAAAGTTGTATGATTTAAAACAAAATTTAAAACTCCGGCCAGTTCAATGTCCTTATTCAAAGGAGTTTTAAGAGTTTTGAGCGAGAGATCAATCTGAGCATGTCGAACAACATGTGAAAACTGCTCCATCAGAATCTTCATCACATCGACAGCAGGTTTAGTAGGATAAGGAGCAACGATTGTAGATGGCTTTACATAAGTATTATCGATCGCAACTTTATAGGGATCATAGTTAGTTGATGAAACTTTTGACTTAGACCCAGAGACTGAAGGCTTAGAAAATGTTGCTGTTTTAATTGGTGCAAGGATAATTGTCGGACGAACATATGTATTATCAATAGCGGCAGTATTAAAATGAGTATTTTGTTCAAAATCATTATAAGAAGTCGGAACCTCGCGGTGGTAGATCTCCAAAGTTGTCGCAATTTGAGTATTATTTAAATAGACGTTAATCATTTCCGCTAAATCACTTGCAATAAACTCTCCTGCAAAAGCGAGAAGTTTTTTACCAAGAAAGGCTTTTCTCTCGATTATCTGGTCACGCAAGCGGGACGTATCAAGTTCAGTCTCTTGCTCATTAATGACAATTGAAATCTTAGGCATTTCAAGGCTCGCAAAATTGATATCTAATGTTGGAGGAGATGAGGACTCAAGATTTGAATTTACTGAAAGTACAGATACAGAAGCCAGTCCTTTAGCAACTGAAACTCTCATCATTGAAGTTAATACAATAGGACGATTTAGAGTTGTGATTTTCAAATTTGAGATGATTGACTTAAGACCTGGCCCACACTTTTTAATTTTCTTTAGGCGATCTTCGCATAGGCTCATGTTGGCCCCTGTTAAAGTCACCTTGCTAAGATTAATAGAAAGTTTCAAGTCAAAACCAGAAGGTTTAGAATTACTAATAGAAGTGACCAGGCTTTTCTGATCTACTACACCGGTGACTTTAATGTCTGAGGTGTGCAGATAAAAATCTACGTCTTTAGTTAGGTTTAAATTACTTATTTCTGAGACGATATTGACGATTGGGTTGGCGATCAGATCTTTTTGCTTGAGAGTAAATTTATATAAGTTTTGTGGGACAACCACAGTTCTGCTTCCTGAAGCACCAGAATTATACTTCAGGGCCATTTGCATAATTTTCATGAGCCCACTCTCATTCAATCTAACGGCCATTTGTTCCTGGCCATAGGATAATGTAGAGACAATCAACATGAATAAAACGAATGACTTCATAAACAACTCCAAATGCAAGTTTCCCGATTAACTTGCAAGAGCAAGGCCATCTTAGTGACTGTAAATTCAGGAGGTTTAACTAGGTTGTGTGAATAATAGTTGGGCAATGACAAAAGATGGACTGTCAAAATTTTAGACAGTAACTAAAAAATACCTACTGCTTTAAAAGAACCCTGAGATAAGTCTGGCGAAGGTCATTCCAAAGGAAATTATCTTTTTTCTTGGACCTGATTTCCCACTGATTGAAGCGTTCAATCTCAAGAATAATCTCCTCAGTCTTCCAAAGCTTTCCGGTTGACTGAAGATCTTTATCATATTGAGTAAGACGTGGTTTTTGAGAGAGGTAACTTGTATCAGCAAGCTTAATCAAATGGCCCTGCATGAAATTGAAAAAACCACGCATTTTATCAAAGTCACCTTCAAGCTTCACGAGTCGATCAAAAAAGTCAGAAAACTTTTTCCGAGTAAAGAGCGAAGCCATCGCAAACTGATCAAGCTTATCCAGGGTAAAAAGATTTTTAACGTCAGCTACGGAAACTTCCTTAGCCTCGGGTAAATTTAACTTAAGGACTGTGCAAGTATTGTAAAAAACACTTAGGTTGTTTTCAAGAGCATCAAGGATCCATGCCTTAGCATCGTAGGAAAGTGGTAAGCGAAGATAATTTGCAACAAAGTCTAAAAGTTTATTCAGTTCCCAGAAGCGGGGTGGTTCAATAACAAGAGTGTTAATAGCACCATCTTTTATGATTTTTTTCCAACTCACGCCATCAGCTTCATAACTTAGAATTATAAAACGATCACTTAATTCGAGCTTTGCCAAAAGATCTAGCATCTCTGCTTTTAAATCCTGAGCTTGATGAATAAAAAAACAATCGCTTCCACCAAAAAGGCTTAGGGTTTGAAATTCCTCTTCAATCCAGTTACGCGAGACTTCTGAGGCCAATTTATGATGAATAGTTCTACCTGCAGAGCCTCTGATCAGGAAGTCCTTCATTAATTTAAGACATAAAGGATCAAAGCTGTTGAGTGCTAAAACACCGTTATATGATGAAAGATAATCTTTTTGAAATGATGAGAAGAAATCCCAAATCTGCCATTTAGAATGCATATAGAATCATATCCCTGACTGAAATCGCTGCTTGCTCGGCCATGCTTCTAATGACTTTGCGCTGGATCCCCGCGTTCTGAGTCGCGTTCACACTAACCTCTTCATTATCAAAAATTTCTCGAGCGAACTGGGACCTTAAGGGTATTGTGTCGTTAAAGATAACTCGAGAAGTAAGTCTGACCTTGTCCCCAAGACCTGATTTTAAGAGTGTGAGTTCCTCCTCAGTTGGCTTCTTAATCACAATCACTTGGAGCATGAGAGTCACGTCTGTTGTACCAGGGATATAAAAATTCTGTCGTTTGTCACCAATTACGTTCTGAGCTTTTTTTTGTGCCACTCGAAGACTGTTAGGGGTCAAAGTTTCATAGATCGGTTCGGGAGATTTAATGATGCCAATTAAAATGGCGTCTGCTTCTGGGTGATATCCACTTTTTAACTTGAGGCCTCGGTAAGTTGTTAAAAGGCGATATGTTTCACGAGTAAAGTTGTTTGAAACCTCAGGCTGGTTGGAATAATTGTGAAACATAGGAACGGAAAGGCTTGTAATCCCGTACTGGGATAAAGGGTTGTCCTGTTGAGTGTAGCGATAGCCGCTACAGCCCGAGACCAATATAAGTAGCAATAACAATTTCATTATTAAGCTGTACCATAGACATCTCGAACGGGCTAGGTTAGTGGTTTAAGTATGTTTAAAAAGTTGGACTTTAAAAGACTGAATTTCGGTGATTTAGAACGAATTGATTCGCATGACATCAAGCGCGATGAAATGCACTCCTTCTTTCAGACATTTGATTTCCTGGATTTAATAAAAAAATGGCCTGAAATTGTTGGGATAAAACTGGCAGCTGTAACCTCTCCTTTGAAAATTAAACAAGACTCGCTCTTTGTTATAACTAAGCACTCAAGCTATTCTCAGGAGCTTTCATTTTCTTCTGAAATGATTAAAAAAGAAGTCTTCAAACAGTTCCCTAATTTAAAACCGATTATCAAAAAGCTCGCTTTTCAAACTCAGGAAAACTTTTTTGAGCAAAAACTTATAAAAGAACAAGAAATGGCATCGACTCCAAGGCTGCACCCTCAAAGCCCTAAATATAAGATTCTTAAGCAAGAAGCAGAAAGACTGTTTAACGATGTAGAAGATTTAGAATTAAAAACCACTTTGATTTCAATTTTTATTCAATCGAAATAACTCTAGAATCATAAGCGAATGTCTTTCAAACGATTCAAGATTTAAATCGTATTGCAAGACGAGCTTTGAAATTCCAAGTAAAAGAAAATCATCTTTCTTTAAGACGATATAAGCTGTTCCATCCAAGGCTAAGCAATCTGAAATAGTTTTTATAAGTACAGGCCATGAATCTTTTAAAAAAGTCCGTGCGAGTGCCCGGTTAGGATTTTTTGGTATCTCCCCTCTTCCGGGCAAATAATAGGGAGGGTTAGAAACAATAAGATCATATTTACTTAAAGAAGAAAAATCAGAAAAAGCATTAATTTGGATCGAATATTGAGTTGAGGATGGAACAAAAAGCTGGCAATTTGTGTCCAAATACTTCAAAAAATTGCTCTGGAGTTCTACTAATGTGAGGACTTCGGGTTTTAAAGAGCGAGACAATTCAATGCCTATCACTCCACATCCGGCCCCCAGATCTAAAACACTTTGAGGATGGTGTTTTTTTTCAATTATCCATTTGACGAGATTGATCGAATCCTCATTAAAGCGGTAAAAATCAGGCTGATGATAGTCTTCACTCATGAAGCATATGCTGACTTACTGAATTGACTAAAGTGTTATCAATATCGCCGATCTCAATGAGTTTAAAAACGGTCATCATGAAATCTTCTTTTATGGCCAAATGAGCTCTTAGGAACTGCCTCCTACGAGAAAGCGGTAGACCACCATTTTTAAAGTACATGTCGGATAATTTCTCATCGGCGAGAAGATAAATTAACCAAAGAGGATCCTCTTTCTCCATCAATCTCATTCTTTCAAGCATTGACTCTGATATTAGAGGATCGATATCAATAAATGCCCAAACCCAAAAGCTTTGCATCTCAAAAGGATATTTTGGCATCCTTAAGTTTTTCATACGTCTCTTCTCACTCATATCTAAAAGACGATAGTAGCTAACAAATGGAGGAGAAACACTTAGAGTATAGGATATTCCAAGCTTGTCGCTCATTCCATCCGGCCGAA
>CANFNN010000035.1 GCA_947448095.1 Bacteriovoracaceae bacterium
AAATCACCACCTCTGTGACCAATCTCGATATTCACGACATTGCTCGCAGTGCACGTACGTTTGGATTCAAAAAATATTTCATTATTACGCCTATTAAAAATCAGCAGACGATGGTGAAAAAGATCCTCGGCTTTTGGGAAGCAGACTCTGGTTTGATTTATAATCCTGACCGCAAAAATGCCCTCGCAGATGCCACTGTCAGCGATAGTATTGAAGTCGCGATTGAAGAAATAACGAAGCTTGAAGGCAAGCGCCCATTTGTCGTTGTGACAGGTGCTAACTTTGAAAAATATGACGGCAAAGAATTAGCACTTCTGGAAACCTTAAAAGAAGTAGGGGCCCCGATGCTGCTGCTTTTTGGAACTGGCTGGGGACTAACTGAGGCCGTGACCTCGAAGGCGGACTTTCGCCTTGAGCCCATTTTTGGAAACGCCACTGATGGCTACAACCATCTTTCGGTGCGCTCCGCCGTGGCGATCTATTGCGACCGCCTTGCTCAAAGTGCCCGCGCACTTTCATAAGTCCTTAAAATCCTATTCTTCCTCTGAAACTTCTTCGATCTTTCCTTGACGAAACGCCTATGCTCCTGTTATCTGGTACGTCTTAGAGATATATTGCCTCATCGCCTTAAAGTATTTTTACTAGTGACGGATATTATCACTGCTCAATTTACCTGGCCGAAGCCTCTGATCTCATTATTATTTCCCTTCCCTCTGGCCACATGTTGCGCGAAAGGAAGGCTCGTCATAGAGAGGATGTTATGAATTTGATTGATGTTGTTGAAAAGATCTATGCCAACCCGAATGCTACGAAATTTCCTGCATTCAGAACTGGTGACACAGTTGAAGTAGCCGTTCGTATTAAAGAAGGTGAAAAAACTCGTATTCAAAATTTCCAAGGTACATGCATTGCCATGAAACACCCTGGTCAAATGAATGGTCACTTCCGCGTTCGTAAGATTTCTGACGGCGTGGGCGTTGAGCGTGTTTTCCCTTTCCATTCTCCAGCTGTTGAAGCCGTTAAGATTATCTCTAAAGGTAAATCTCGTCGTGCTAAACACAACTACTTGAGAAACAGAACAGGTAAAGCTGCTCGTATCGCTGTTGATTACAATCGCGACTAATCTCGAGATCGAGTTAAAAAAGAAGAGGGGGCCTTGCAAAGGGCCCCCTTTTTTTTGCCCAATAACTAATGATAAAATGAATTATGATCGAACTTAAATTAATCAATGACTTTCCCCAGGAAATTATCGCTACCGATGAAGTCGGCCGAGGTCCCTTAAGTGGCCCAGTCGTGATCGGTGCCGTAAGAATCATGGTTGAGAATCAGGCCGCTCTGAAAAAAGTGCTCAAACTTTTAAAACTTGCACACGTCGCAGATTCAAAGAAAATTTCTCCTAAAGATAGGGGAGTCATTTTAAAAAATCTCGGAGTCAAAGATCATGATTTTCGGTCTAAGAAAATTTTGGTTTTGAAAGACGTGAAGATTAGTTACGTAACCTGGGAGATGGATCACGAGATTATTGATCAGGAAAATATTCTCGCGGCCAGTTTGCGCGCGATGAAAGAAGCCTCGCAATTTCTTTCAACTAAGAAAAAAAATCAAACCACAGTCCTGATTGATGGGCATATGAAGCTTCGCTGGGGTACTAAAACTTCACCATGGAATGAAATTCCGATTATCAAAGGGGATTCCAAGTCCCTCTTGATTGGTTTGGCCTCACTCATCGCCAAAGAAAAGCGTGATATTTTTATGAGATCAATGCATGAACTTTATCCCCAATACGGATTCAACTCCCACTTCGGTTACCCAACCAAAAGTCACCGTGAGGCGATTCAAAAGCATGGGCCCTGTCCCATCCACCGAAAAACCTTCAAGGGTGTTAAAGAGTTCCTCCGGTCTTAAAAATGAAATTTCTTTTTCTCTGAGTTTTCACTCCCAAGGTATTCCGCTATTGGTTTCTCCTACTTTGCTGCGCTCGAGAAACCTGGGCCAAATTGATCTCGCCCGATTCATGAAGAGTCATCAGGGCTGGGTTTTAGAACTAGGGGAAGTGAAGAGTTCAGACATGGGGCTTGAGCAGATGGGGAGATCTCAAAAAAAGCGCTTACTGAATTCGCTGCATTTTCTGGGGGGATTGTTTGGGCACGAGACAAAGCTCTCGGTTCTTAAAAAATAGCTCTTTCGTCGGGTATCTATCTTTTGCAAAAAGTCCCGAGATTCATTAACCTACTAGTATGAGAAAATTTTTAAGTTTATTTTTGGCCCTCTTCATCACTCTCGCTGTGCTTAAGCCGCAAACGGCCCAGGCCGAAATGCCAGCTAAGGCCAAAGCCATTTTAACCATGGCCGGTTACGGTGCTGCTGGTGGAGCTCTCTTAGGTTTTGCCACCATGGCCTTCGGAAATACTTCGCGCGCGGTTTCTCAAGGGGCCTCACTTGGTTTATATGCAGGGCTTATCTTTGGAGCTTACATTTTAGTTTCTCATCACCAAAAACAGATGGGCAGCTATCAAGATGATGCTTCTCCTTATCAAAAATCGAATGATGTTTATGGAGATGAGTATGATTCTGAGGAAGGCGGAGATGCTAGCCAGGATTCAAATTCTCGTCGTGGTGGATTCTTTGACCGCTTTCAAGTCATGCAAGAGCATATGAACAATCAGTCTTTCACTTTTGATTCTCAAAAGAGAAAGGGTGGAACAGTTCCGCCGATTCAAATGAATGTTTTACAATTTAATTTCTAAGAAGCAAAAAAACAGTGGGGCCCACAAGTGGACCCCAAAGATTGAGATTTAGTTTTCGAAAGTCTGACCGCGGTTACCAAAGTTCGAGTTTAATTTTTCAGTATCATCGTTATCAAAGTTCATCAATTCAGCGACGTAATCAGCTTCATTAAGTGAGTAGAGTTTGAAGATTTTCAAAAACTCTGGTTTCACGTTTGAAAGGTTGATATTGTGGCGCTGTGTCTCTTTCATGAGTTTCATGGTTTCAACAAAGTGACAGATCCCAGAAGAGCCAACAAAGTCAATGGCGCTCAGATCGATAGTGATTTTAGTGTTTGGATTGTCATTGGCCAGCAGTTGTAGCTCATTTCTTAGCGGATAACTGTTATCGTAGTTTAAATCCCCCTGCATATGAACGATAATATTTCCATTGGCGTCTCTTAGAACGTTGGCCTTCATACTCATTGGGGTCTTCTCCTTGGTGATTTGCCCGTAACATGAAAATTATATCACGAAGTAAGAAAGGGTATCAGAGTGGGAAAAATCATCTTGTTGAACACACCAATTGGAAATCTAGGGGATTTAACTCCGCGGGTTCTCGAGGCCCTCACTAAGGGAGAGACCTTCGCTGTCGAAGATACTCGGGTATTTCGGGAGCTTTTAAACCATGTTGGTATTTCGGTAAGTGGAAAACGCATCCACTCACTGCATGATCAGTCCGAGCAGTCTCAAGTCCCAAAATTACTAGAACTATTAAATGCAGGGGATCTCTACGTTGCCTCCGAAGCGGGAAGTCCGATTGTCTCAGATCCGGCCTATCCGTTAGTGGTGGCGGCCTATGAAAAAGGCATTGAAGTAGAGTCTTTCTCGGGAGTCTCTTCTCCCATCATGGCCTTAGAGTTATCAGGTCTTCCTCCCATTCCTTTTCAGTTTCATGGTTTTCTTCCTCGTGAGAGTGGTAAAAGGGCCAAGGCCTTTAACGATACTGGGTACGGGACACATATCTTCTTTGAGGCCCCGCCAAGAATAGAGGAAACGTTGGATGAACTTTCCGTGCTTCATCCCGAATTTCAAGTCGCTGTAGTGAGAGAGCTTTCTAAAAAATTTCAGCAAGTCATTCGCTTTAAAGCTGGGGAGTGGAAAGAGAAGAAAAAGGAAGTGACCTTTAAAGGTGAGTTCATTTTGATGTTTCATCGCCAAGAAACTGTGCCGCAGCTAAGTGGGGAAGTCCGCGCTTTTGCCCTTGAATTGTTGGCTAATCAAGCAGGACCGAAGGTTTTGGCCAAACTTCTGGCGGCAATCCTTGACCGACCAACTAAGGATATTTACTCAGAATTAACTCGGCAAAAGAGGGATTAAGTGGATTCTGGCTTAAAAGTGTTTAAAATGTCCTAATGAGAATTCAAGTTCTTGGTGGCCATGGAGGACTCGCACGAGGTTTTTCCACCACTTCATTTTTAATTAATGACGAACTGCTAATCGATGCAGGAGCGGTGGCTTCCACACTGAGTGTGCAGGAGCAGTCCCGTATTGATCATATCTTGATTTCGCATTCTCATCTGGATCACATTAAAGATCTCGCATTCATTTGTGATAACTGCTTTGGTTTAAGAAAAACTCCCTTTCAGGTTTACACCCACGCTACGGTGAAGAAAATTTTGAAAGAGCATTTATTCAATGAAACCATCTGGCCAGATTTTACGATTTTGCCCAATGAGAAAAATCCCACGATGCAGATTCACGCGATTGAACCGGAAGTTCCTTTAAAGATTAAAAGTTATACGATCACTCCGGTTAAAGTCCAACATCCCAACGATGCCATGGGATTCATTATCGAGCAGGGTGATACAGCGGTTCTCTTTACTGTTGATACGGCCGCCACCGAAAGAATTTGGCAGCTGGCCTGTGAGATGAAAAATTTGAAAGCGATCTTTACTGACGTGAGTTTTCCTAACGCCTTAACCAATGTGGCGATCGCTTCTGACCACCATACACCGGCCAGTATTAAACTTGAATTGAGTAAAATGCCTTCACATATTCCCGTGATTTTGACTCATCTTAAACCCAATTATCGTGAAGAGATTTTGAAAGAACTCTCAGAGCTTAATGAAAAGCGTCTGAGAGTTTTAGAAAAAGACGGCGAAGTTTTTAATTTTTAATTCCTACTGAATTCCCTGCAGACGAGTGTTGTATCTCGGAACCATAAATGTTGGCCTTGGCGCATTTTGATTCGGGTTGTAGTTGTTGTTATTTTGTTTGTCTTTAGGCAGAGCAGGGATGGATTTACAAACTGGTCCCGCAATTGAAACCCCTTTAGCATCAAGTAACTCAGCACAAGTCTTATAAGCTTTAGGCATTCTTGGTTCAGTAACTGATGCAGCTGTACTGAATTCGCCCTCAGCTACCTTCATGGCCGGTTCTTGTTTATCCTCATCTTTTTTCTCTTCCGTTTTCCCTGGAGGAGTTTGAACTCCATCCCCCATAGCGACTGTTTCTGTTTTTTTCACTTCGGGTTTGGCCTCAACTTTAGCTCTTGTCGTACCACCATCTTCACTGTGAAACCATGATATGTGAGAGCCAGCTGGAAGAGCGGATGTCACATCTTTACCATCGACAGAAACTTTCGCATTCAGTTTTACTGAAGTTGGTTGCGTGGGTTCAGCATCTACCGCGAGGGTGGGTTTGGCCGTATCTGCTTTTACGAGAGCTGGAATAACGCCTTCGCATGAGAGTGGGTCTTTTACGGCTGCAGCTCCGGCTATTTTGTAAGTCACTTTGAGCGCTTGGTCTGCATCCGTTTTTACAATCACCATTTCCATTGGGTTCTCTTTATTAGGAGTTCCTGTTGGGGCCCAAGTAATTGCTTCTGGTTTTTCTTTGTCAGAATAGCCTTCAAAGCTGAGAGTTGCGACTGACTTTGTGGTGTCATCCGCGGCGTCAGCGAAAGAGAGAGAACATTTTTTCTCCGCTGGCTTTTCTACTACTACCACTGGGCATATTTGATCAGGTTTTGAGGTGTCCTTCATTTTGACAGGAGACGAAGGAGCTTTTGCGTCCTCGATCGTTTGACTTAAGAGTTCTGCTGGCTCAACAACTTCTTTGCCGTCTTTCATGGATTTGAAGCCAGCTTCATTGATGACACAAGATATTTTCTTCTCTTTCATTTCGCACGTAGTTTTACAGACCCATTCTTTTTTTACGTCCTCAGGTTTTGCATCCAACTCTTTACAATATTTTTCAACCAGAGGGTCAGAAATCACCTTGTCATATGCTTTATCAAATTCTTGAGGTTCTTTTGAAGGTGGGATTTTTAATTCTTTGATGTTATTGTCACTGAAAAATTCATTCCATTTGACCGCAAATTCACTATGATCTTTGGCTATGCTGGCCAAATCTGAACACTCTTTATTCTGAAAATTTTTCAAACTATTCATCATCCCATAACAAGTACGGTGTGGTCGGATGTAGGCCTTGTAGGATTCATTCATATTGCCGCCACCACATGCGCAAGTTTTGAAAATATATTTTTGAACATCATTAAAACCGACGGGATTTTTGGCCATTGCATCTTTCATGGCATTTAAACGAACCTCTTTAGGGTCCTGGTCTTTAGCGTCCACTTTTAAAGCTGAGCGCATGCACTCATAAGAAGCGTTATGGGCCTTATTTCCTGCTGTATCCACACAAAATGGAGTCTTATTGGCACTCTTTTTAAAACCAAAGACCATCGGGTTACAGGAAATTTGATCCGGGGCTACACAATCACTTTTAACTGCCTTGTAGGCTTCGACGATGTCTTTGTCCTTGGCCTTTGATGGGTGAACGCAAACACTTCCAGATTTACTAACCGTTACGATTTGCGAAGCCCAACCACCGTAAATGCAATGGCTAGGTTTATCGATGAGCTTGGTAAATGGTCCAACTTCAGTCTCTGCCGCCATCGCCTCGCTGATGATAAGGCTTTGGAGTTTATTTAAGATTTGAACATATTTTTGAAAGCGCTCAAACGAGTAACCTGAAACTTTTACTTCTCGAGCATATTTAGATTCAAGCTCCACCATGATTTCCATTCTTCGGACAATGAGAATGTCTTTATCTTTTTCTCCTAAGCTCATGAACCGCTCATGATCCATATCGTAGGGGTTCCAGCTGGCGCGGGCCTGGACAGAGAAAGAAAAAAGCGCGAGAAGAAAAATTAAACATTTTTGCATATAGTTCACCTTAGGCAACTTATCGGCTGAGTCGGCGATTTCTTAACAATATAACTGACTCTTTCGTTTCAGAATGAGGAAAGGCTCAATTCTCTTGAAAAGATCGAGTTTTCAGTGGGTTATCAAGATTGAGTTCCTTATTTCAAGGAGTTGCTGCCAAGGATAGGAGGCATTTTCCTTCTCAAACAGTAGCAATACGTTTTATGATGGGGTTTTTAAATACTTAAGGTAAGGACTCCAGATGGGATGGTTTCATCAGGTTAAGAACCCAAAGCTTAAAAATATTAAGAAACTGGCGAGCAACGCTCCGGTTGGAGTGTGGAAGAAATGTAACCAGTGTGGAGAAATTCTTCAGGCCGAGAAGCTTGATGAGAATATGCACGTTTGCCCTATTTGTGATTATCACTACAGAATCTCTGCCTATGAGCGAATTGTCGTCATGACAGATGAGAATAGTTTTGAAGAAATTTCACCCGACTTAATGTCTAACAACCCACTACAGTTTCAAGATAAGATGCCTTACGCTCAAAGGTTGCAGGCAGCAATTAAGACCACAGGGATGAAGGATTCTACTGTTTGTGGAACCGCCACCATTGATGGCCAGGCGGTAGCCCTTGCCGTGATGGATTTTCGTTTCATGGGTGGCTCTATGGGAGTCGTCACAGGTGAGAAAATAGCTTTAGCGATGGATATTGGTTTTGATAAAAAAATTCCCGTTATTGTCGTTTCATGCTCAGGCGGAGCGCGTATGCAAGAGGGGATTCTCTCACTTATGCAACTCGCAAAAACTTCTGCTTCAAGGGCCAGACTGAAATCTAATGGCATTCCGTATATTTCCCTTCTGACAGATCCAACTACTGGTGGATGTGCTGCGAGTTTTTCTATGCAAGGGGATATTAATATTACTGAGCCCAAGGCTTTGATCGGCTTTGCTGGACCTCGAGTCATTGAACAATCGATTCGTCAGACATTGCCAGAGGGATTTCAGCGTTCGGAATTTTTAAAAGATCATGGTTTTATCGATAGGATCATTCATCGCCGGGATCTAAAAAAAGAACTTAGCTTCTTTTTAAAAATGTTTTCTCCTGTCGTATGACAGAAAATCTAGAAGAATGGGTGCTATCGCACTATGGGGCAGAAGTCTTTACTCCCGGACTTGAGCGTATCGAATTTGCTTTAAAAGATTTAAAAAAAGACCTCTACCGTTCAAAAATTGTCATAGTTGCTGGCACCAATGGAAAAGGTGAGACCACCCACCGACTGGGAAAACTTTTTCAACACTCTCATTATTGTACTTGGACCTCTCCCCATATTTACTCAATTGTTGAGCGATTCTCCTCTGAAAAGGGAAACATCGAAGCTTCTGAGCTGCGAAATTTATTTCTGGAGAGTCATGCCATCGTTCAGGCAAAAAATTATCGTCTGACTTATTATGAATTTCTTTTTTATGTCTTTTGCCGCTGGGCCGCACGGATTTCTCCTGATTATCTGTTTTTGGAAGTGGGTCTTGGGGGACGCTTAGATGCAGTCAACGCTCTTGATGCGAATCTAGTTCTTTTGACCTCCATTTCAAGAGATCATCAGGAATTTCTTGGTCAGCGCTATGATCAGATCTTGCAGGAGAAATTGGGAGTTCTTAGACCGAAGGGCAATCTTATTAGCTTTCTTGACCTGAAATACCTTCGCGAACGCGCCAAAGCGAAGGCGCTCAGTCTAGGAGCAAATCATCTGGATCTTGAAGAGGTGCTCAAAATTCCCGCCTATGAATTCTCAAAACGGAATGAATTTTTAGCGCATGCAGCATTTTGTGCTCTCACTGGCGCCCCTCTTGGGGAAGAAAACTGGCGGCCAAGTGGTGAAACTCTTAGTTCTCGCGGAGAAATCGTCCTGGAAGAGAATGAGTGGTGGCTATTTGGGTCACACAATGTGGATGGAGTGAGAAAACTTATTCAATTTCTACACTCAGCGAATTATAATCTTAAGGATTCTCCTTTCACGGCCGTGGTGACATCTTTTTCAAAAAGAAATGAAAAGGATCTGCGGATCATGTTGAAGATGCTTAAAAAAGCAAATTTAGGGAAAGTATTTGTTACCGCTTTTAATCATCCAAAGGCCTGTCCTAGGAATGTATTAGAAAAGCTCACCAGCGATGAAGGATTAACGTTTGTTGAAAATATCGCGGACCATGTTCAAGGATGGACACATCAAAAAATTTTGGTGCTTGGTTCTTATTATCTTTTGGGCGAACTCCAACCTTTACGGCGCAAACGATAAGCCTCAGCTCACTTTAGGCGATAAGCTAAACATCTTTTCAGATAAGGCCTACCGAAAAAACAATGGTCGCTATTTTGAGGCCGTTGGAAATGTCGTGATCATCTCTCAGTCAGACACTATTTATGGTGAGCTTGCTTCACTTGATCAAGATTCCATGATGGCGAGAGTTGAAGGGAACGTTCGAGTGATTACCAAGGATATGACTCTTTATGGCTCCCATATTGAGTACAATGTGGCGACTGGATCAGCAGTGATAAAAAATGCCAGAATCCTTGCCATGGACTTTAATCTTGTGGCGAGTGAACTCATTAGACTTAACGAGAATGAGTATCTGGCCCATGAAGCTGAGTTTACGACTTGTAAAGACTGTGCCGAATCATGGTCGGTTTACGGAAAAGAAATTAGAATCAGAGTCGGGGATAGTGTGGCCATTCGCCACGGCCTTTATAAAATTAAAGGTGTCGATGTTATCTATTTCCCCTATATCTCACTTCCTATCCAGGCAAAACGAAAAACAGGTTTGCTTTTTCCTAAAGTTACGACTCGTTTAGCAGAAGGTCTGGCATTTGAGCAGCCTATTTTTATCGCCCTGGACAAGTCTAAAGATGCAACTGTGAGTCCTACTTTTTGGGCCAAGCGCGGGTACGGAGGTGACGTTCAGTACCGTCAGCGCTTCGATGATCTCAGCTGGTTTGAGATGAACTCTCGAATTCTCAATGACACAATTTACTTACCTGGTAAAAAAAATCTCACCCCATCAGGGGAGCATTTCTTCCGGTATTTTACGGAGCTTGAAACTCATCAACAGTTCTCGTCCAATTTTGGCTCCCACATTCGATATACCGGGGCCCGTGATCTGGACATGGTTCGAGATCATCCTAGTTTTACCGATCGAAAAATTATTAGCTCAGACATGGGATTAACTGGATTTGCAGACTGGAGACAGAATTATTTTTCTATTGGAACTAACGTCGATTATCTTCGCAACCAATTAGCACCGGATTCAACTGAATTTGATCGCTCTTATGTTCAGACTCTGCCGCGAGTGACTATGTCCTCAGTCCCTTATACGGTCGTTCAGTCAGATATTCCTATGCTTCAGCACATTGCTGTAGGGTTTGAAGGGTCTGCAACCCGCTTTCATCAGGTGAAAGAACACGAGGTTGCAAACCTAAGAAACACCGACAGGATTTCGATTCAACCTTATTTAATGTGGCACATGCTAACGGCTGGGCCTATTAGTTTACGAACACGTTACACCTACGATCAACAAACCTACCGCTTCCCTGATAGTGATAATCACAAATTTGGTAAAAATGCCGGGCTCGTAAAAACCGAAGTTGGTTTCACGATGGACAAGGTTTTTGGTCTCGCTTTTGAGGAAAAGATTCCTATAAAGTATATTCCTGAAAAAGATCTTAAGGCCTTACGAGAAAAGAAAGAGCAGGGCCTCACTCCTCTTAAGAGTAGTGATAAGTCCAATCGCTTAGTTGGTGAGTTAGATACATTTGAATCTGAGCTGGCCAAAGACACGATCATTCAGGTTAAAAACAGTTATCGCCATTCTCAGGAATTTAAGTTTTTGCATCACTATATTCCCTCTGAAAATGAGTATGGAAATAAGGCCTTTAAAGCACAAATTGCAAGAAACCAAGGTTGGTTTGATTACGAAGATGCGATTCGTTCTCAGGAATTCCAGTTTGGTTCGAACACAACGAGAACACTTATTCCTCCGCAAAATACTGCCGAGTTTCAATGGAACAATACGCTGATTAGAAAAAGACCTAAAATTTTTAACTACCTCGTTGACGATAAATACCTAAGGGACAATTTTACTTATTCACGTATTGGATGGTTCAACGTGTCTCAGGGTTATCTTCTCAATCAGCAAGTTGAAGATAATCGACAAAATCTCACTCGTTTAATGGTTCATACTGGTTATCAGACCGATCGCTGGGTAGTGAATTTCCAGGAATACTATTTCCATTACGAGCGAGCGAATATTTTTACTGCAAATTTTAATCGCACTTTTGATTACCTTCGTCTGTTGGGGGCCTATAACTACAACTCATTTGGGGCTTCAAATCTCAATACACTTTCGACCGGAGGCCAGATCCGGCCAACAGAAACATTGGGATTTGCCATTTTGAAAGACATGGATTTAGAGGCCAAGAAAAATATTCGTACTATTTATACTCTCGATATTATGCCCTATAACAATTGCTGGATTCTCAATCTCAATTATCGCCAAAGTTTAGTGGACTCTCGTTACTCATTTAATATTCTCTTCAACTTTGGTGATGATAATTTTGCTCAATACCGAACTAACTATTTTACCGTTAAACGCCAATGAAAAAAGCTCTCTTTGTTGATTTTGACGATAGCTTTAGTTTCAATGTCGTCCAAGAGTTAACTGAAATCGGACTTCTTGTTAAGGTCGTTAGTTGGACTGAGTTTAATGCGGTCACTGAGCATGAACTTTTAGTTTTGGGTCCAGGGCCTGGCCATCCTGATGAATATCAACGAATTTTTGGTGTTATTCGCGACTGGCAGGAAGCTGGGAAAAAAATTTTTGGTATTTGCCTTGGTCACCAAATCCTCTGGAGGTTGAAGGGCTTTGAAGTTTTACAGTCTGCTTTTCCTTTGCATGGCCAAAAAATCAAATTAAATCTTCCTGAGGCTTGGCAGGAATGGCTGAATTTGCCTGCTGAAATTTGGGTCCAGCGCTACAATTCTTTAGCGGTAGTGGACAGTGCTTCTGAAGTAGGGGTGGAGAAGCTCGTGAAAGATGGTGAAATTGTGATGTCCCGATCATCCTCTTTTATATCCTATCAATTTCATCCAGAATCCGTAGGAACTAAGTGCCGTGAATCTTTTTTTCGGCCGATTCTGACAGATCTACTATAATCAGAGCATGGAATTACTCGTCCATGGTGTCTTTGACGCTACAACTTTAAAAAATCTTCATGCCCTGAATGTTCCTGCGCTAGGATTTGATTTGCGTGGGAAAAGTCTAAATCTTATTCCTTTTCATGTTTTGAGAAGCCTTATTCCCTCATTTAAATCTCGAAAATATTTCCTGACTTTTGAAAATGATAAGGTCTCGACCATCATTTCCTTTTTGAGTCTGCTTGGCGAAGACAAAAATAAGTTCACTCTTGAGTTTAGAGATACTCAGCACGTTTCCTATTATGCTTCCATTAATCATCCTTTTATTTGGTTTTTTGATCCAGAAGGGGACTGGGAGAATATTCTCACATTGCCTCAGCTTCAGGCATTGGTCTTACCGGTAAAATTTAAAGACATTTATCAGAAGCTTCCAAAACTGTGGCATATGATTCAGGCCCGTGATCTCAAAGTTATTCTTCATGTGGAGAGTTTTTTTGATCTCGAATTGTATGTTCAAGAAAAAAACCTTAATCTAAGTGTTGATCTTGGAAAAGAAATGGAAATTGGCTTTAGGCAAATTGATCAATTTCGACTTACGAATTTAAGCATCTGGAGAACGACCTATGAAATTGCTTCTGGCCAATGATGATGGGGTACATGCCCCTGGCATTCGCGCCCTTCATCTTGAATTAAAAAAAAAATTTAATGTGACCGTCATAGCACCTTTGGAAGAGCGGTCGACTACGGGCCATAGTCTCAGTCTTGATAAACCCCTGCGTTTGGAAAAGCTTGAACCAGATGTTTATGGATGCTCTGGTTTTCCTGGAGACTGTGTTCTGATGGGACTCCATGTAATGAAACTTCACAGGCCAGACGTCGTCATCTCCGGCATTAATCGCGGAGCAAATTTGGGTCAAGACCTTTATTATTCAGGCACTATTGCGGCCGCTAGGGAAGCAGCTTTTCATAAGGTTCCTGCGATTGCTGTGAGCCTAGTTTTTAATTCCGTTGTTGATGAACACCTCTATCAGACCGCTGCTCAAGTTGTTCGAATGTGCCTTGAAGAGAATATTCACCAACATATTCCTCCTTTAACTTTAATCAATATTAATGTTCCCAACGTGAAAATTTCTGCGATTAAAGGTTTTAAGCTTACGGAAATAGGTTTCAGACGCTATTCTGAAGAAATTCATGCTAGAATCGATGTACGACAAAAAGATTATTTCTGGATCGCTGGCCTCTATGAAGGTTTCGCTGAAAATCCCGATTCTGATTGTCAGGCCGTACACGATGGATATGTGTCTATAACTCCCCATGCTCTGGTTGATAAAACCAGCAAAGAGTACTCGGGACTTGTAGCTGTAATTGAGAGATTGAATGCAACGATTGCTAACTAGCCTTACTTTCATATTTGTTTTGATCACTAGTTCATGCTCAAGCATGAAAAGTGGTAAATATGTTTATGTTGAAACACCTGCCCAAATAAAAAAGGTCGCTCGTCATCACGGAGTGACTCTTAATGAACTTAAACTCGCCAACCCGGATAAATCATTAAATGGTAATGAGTGGATTTTTATTCCTTCGAAAGTGGGGATTGCCTATTTTCTTCGCGACACTTATGTCATCGAGGACTATTCAAGCTTAGGTAAAGGGCGATTTATTTGGCCTGTTCCCCAGTTTTATAAAGTGTCTTCCCATTTCGGGAAACGGGGCAGTCGCAACCACGACGGGATAGATATTCCAGCACCTCGGGGAACGCCGATTGTTTCGGTTGATAATGGGGTTGTTGTTTATTCAGATAACGGCATTCGAGGTTATGGAAATATGATCGTGATTGCTCATAGTGATGATATTTTCACCGTCTATGCTCACAATCGAACCAATAAGGTTGATAAGGGTGACAAAGTGAAAAAGGGTGAACTTATTGCTGAGATCGGAAATACTGGTCGCTCTACTGGGCCACATTTACATTTTGAAATCAGAGTTAAAAATAAAGTCAGAAATCCCGCTCAATTTCTCTCGCACTCAGAAAATTAATTCCTAAGTTTTTTTTGTTCCGTATTTATCCAGCAGCTTCAGATACATGATGGCAGTATTTTTAGCATCTTCAAGAGCTGTATGCGCCACACTTCCCATGCCTAAATGGTTCATGAGATTAGTTCCCGAGTCCATTCCCTGAGGAAGAAGACCCAGATCTATCATTGAGTAGCCGAAGCCTGAAAGGTCAAGGTTACGGTGATGAAAGTATTTGCGCATAAATTCCCAGCCAAGATCGCGCGTGAGAAAAGGCAGATCAATTGCCGTCATAGACTTTCCAAAAAGAACAATTTTTTGGGTTCCAAAATATTGACGTACTTCAGGGCTAGTGAGGTATTTTTCAAGCCATTCTTTGAACTCTGAGAGCATCAGACCTTCTGAATTTGCCTTACGGATGATTTTTTCATTATGATCACGAACCCATGGGTCCAGTGATTCTTTGAGGTCTTCAAATGATGGACAATGGATGTAAACAGTTCGGGCCAGGGGGTCTTCGAGACGACGAAATTGGGTATCGAAGGGGACCATCGCAAATTCTATCATTTGACAGTTTTCTGCGAGACCAGTGGCTTCAATATCGATGCTTAAGTATTTCATAGTTCACCCCTGAGAACATTCTAAGAGTGAACTAGTGATTTGAGAATTTAAATTACTGAATAGTTGCAGTTAATGGGCAATGGTCAGAAACTGATTCGTAGCTTACGCCAAGTTCTTTGAGTGAAGCCTTACGACAAGCGACTTTCTTACAATGACCTTGGGCCTGGGCCTTATTTGATGTCTTGAGAAGACCTGGAGTCGCGACAATATGGTCTAAAAGTGAAGGCTCTTCAATTCCATCATCAGTTCCGCCC
>CANFNN010000036.1 GCA_947448095.1 Bacteriovoracaceae bacterium
CTTTTCTACCACGAGGTTTAAAGTCTCCTCGATATAGGATTCACGCTCGCGTTTTTTCATCGCGATTTTTTCGGCCAAGCGGTAATAAATCTCAGGATGCAAATATCTTAAACAAAGATCTTCCAGATCAGCTTTAACTGAGTTAATACCCAGTCGACTGGCCAGAGGCACATAAATATCAAGTGTTTCTTGGGCCTTGCCCATTTGTTTTTCTTTCGAAACGTATTGAAGTGTTCGCATGTTGTGCATACGATCGGCGAGCTTCACAATGATCACTCGAAGATCTTGGGCCATGGCCACAACCATCTTTCGGAAGTTTTCGGCTTGAGATTCTTCTTTGGTCTTGAATTTAATTTTAGAAATCTTAGTACAACCGACAACAATCTGGGCCACGGCCTGGCCAAAGAGTTTACTAATCTCCTCCGGGGACACGTCACAGTCTTCCACTGTATCGTGAAGAAGACCCGCCATAATTGAATCGAGATCCATTTTTAATTTGATCAGAGTACCGGCAACGTTCAGAGGGTGAATTATGTAGGCTTCACCTGAAGATCGCTTATGATTGACATGCATTTTTTCTGCAAACTCATAGCATTTACGAAGAATCGCGAGATCAGTATCAGGCAACAACACTTCTGCTCTCTTAACGAGTTCATCAATGGTCAGGTTAGCTTCATGTGAAAAATCAATTCTTTCAGCAAACATCTATTTTAAAATCCTTTCCACGGCAGCTTTTAATTCGCTGTAGGCAACATCCACGTCATCATTTAAAACGAGGTAATCATAGTCATGTTTTCTGGCCAATTCTCGTCTGGCATTTTCAATCCGCTCCATAATCACGTGATCATGATCTGTTCCGCGGGCACGCAAACGTTTTTCTAATTCTTCAACCGAAGGAGGTTCGATAAAGATCACATGCGCTCCATTGCCGTAGATTCGCTTCATGGCATCAGCACCCTGAACATCTAGATCAAAGAGAAGTTTTTTATTTTGAGTAAGTCCTTGAGAGACAAATATTTTTGAAGTACCGTAATAATTCGAGTGAACCTTCGCCCATTCGATAAACTGATCCTGCTTGATCTGATCTTCAAAATCTTCCACTTTAATAAAGTGATAATCCTTACCTTCAACTTCGCCTTTTCGAATAGGACGAGTGGTACAAGAGACAGACCACTCCAAATCAGGATGATCCGCCTTCAGGCGATTAATAAGTGTAGATTTTCCTGTGCCAGAAGGCGCACAGATAACGATCATCTTTCCTGGCATGGTTATTCCAAATTGAGGGCCTGCTCGCGGATTTTCTCTAATTGTACTTTCATCTCGACTACATTCGATGAAATATCTGGATGGGCAGATTTTGATCCCATAGTATTGGTTTCTCGTCCCAACTCCTGGAGGAGAAAATCAATCTGCCGGCCAATTTCCCCCGAGGAGTTCAAGACGGACTTGAGTTTACCTAAGTGAATCCTTGCCCGTGTAATTTCCTCTTCTATTTCCAACTTCTCTAGGTAGTACACCACTTCCTGGAGGAAACGAGATTCATCAATTTTAAAATCTTTGAGTTTCTCGTTCATCTTTTGAGTCAGTTTATCTTTGATCATATCGGGATAGAGATTTTTTAATTTTTCGACTTCAATTAAGCAGCCTTCATAAACGCCAAGGTGTTCGAGCAGTTTTGAAACCAGTTTCTCTCCCTCAGCACTGCGGGAAATTTTGAGAGCAGCAATCGCCTGGTCAAATGACTTTTTGGCCAGGATCGACATCTCTTCATCGCGGTTCGTATCATCATCCCGATAAAAGTCGCTTCTTAAAAATTCAACCGGTGAAACGTGGAAAGCAATTTTCTTTTCTTCAAAGACCGGTCGCATGAGATCTAAATAAGCTGAAACTTTTTTAGGATCTACGTAAAACTCAGCAACAGCTTTATCGTTTTTTTTGTAACTAACGCTGATATCAAAACTTCCTCGCTTAAACTCATTTTCAAGTTTCGAGCGAAGGTCAATTTCGATGGAGTTAAATAATGAACTCATTCGAAATTTAAAATCTTTAAAACGATTATTCACTGATTTAATTTCAGTCGTCAGAGTGTAGTTCGTTCCAGTCGACTCACCTTTACCAAACCCTGTCATCGAGTATACAGACATGATTAACCTTTCGTTTCTTCAGAATTATCAATTATTAAAGTGGTATTTCCCATTTGGCGAAATTTTTCAAATCTCATTTGCATTAATAGATCCAGGTCTTGATTGCCCATTGTAGTGAGACTCTGAAGAATCACTTCTTTCACTTTTTGAATCGCTTGCTCTGGGTGTCTATGCGCCCCACCAGCAGGTTCTTTAATGATTCCATCAATGACTTTAAGTTCTAAAGCTTTGTTGGGAGAAAGCTGAAGAGAATTTGCCGCAGTCTCGGCCATTTTTGAATCAGACCAAAGAATGGAGGCACATGATTCAGGTGAAATGACTGAATAAATAGAATACTCCATCATAAAAACTTTATCAGCGATAGCTATTCCAAGTGCTCCACCTGAGCCGCCTTCGCCAATGATAATTGAAACGATGGGAGATTTTATATTAAACATCTCCTCAATATTTTGGGCAATTGCCAATGCTTGCCCACGTTCTTCGGCACCAATTCCGGGGTATGCCCCTGGAGTATCGACAAAAGTAATCACGGGAATTTGAAATTGAGAAGCAAGGTTCATAATCCTGAGGGCCTTACGGTAGCCTTCAGGGTTGGCCATACCAAAATTTCTTTTGATCTTATCTTGCGTTTTACGACCTTTTTCAATCCCAATGACGGCCACTTTACGGCCCTCAATAAATCCAAAACCAGTAATCATTGAAGGATCGTCAGAAAATCTTCTGTCCCCGTGAAGCTCATGAAAATCTGTAATAATTTTATCGATGTAATCAATCGTGTGTGGGCGTTGTGGGTGCCTAGAGAGTTGAGTTCTCTCCCAAGGAGAAAGCTTGGTGTAAATATCCTCAAGGATACTGTTCACTTTACCTTGAAGGGCTTCTATCTCGTGAGAGATGTCGATATTTGGTGAGTGAGAGGCTTCTTTCAAAATGCGAATTTGATTTTCTAGCTCAGAAACTGGCTTTTCAAACTCTAAGGTAAAATCCATCACTAACCCCTTATAAAGGTTTAAAATTCGAGTGTTTAGATAGGATTTAAATTACCTTGGTTGAAAGGAAATTGCACGTTTTTCCTCTCCGAAGAAGGCTTAAGTAGCTAGTATTACTCCCAGCCCCTGACTCGACCCGATTCAAAATAGATATACTTCGTTGCACCATTGACACTGTAGAGCCATCTTTCATTCTCGTAAGAAGGATTCCCCGCCACTTCAACACGACTTGGCTGACCCCAGCTCTGCATGACCTGAGTCTTAGTCATGCCACTTTCAACGTTTGAATCTCTCATGGCAAACATCTGTTCGTAGGGCTTATGCGAGGGGGCTTCTTCTTTTAAAAATCCACGGGAAGCAAGATAATCTTTTCGCTCAAATTGAGAGAGCTTCAAAAAATATATTCTCTCCGATGTCGTTTTAAAGTGATGCTTATTTTTATCATAAAGCTCAAGCGCGTTGTCGGATTGCTGGGACTCGAGTTTTCGTAATTCGTGAGTTAAAAATCTTCTGCTTTTATTGTCTTGAATTTCTTCAACGGAAGCAGGAGTTCGTTTTTT
This sequence comes from Bacteriovoracaceae bacterium, assembly GCA_947448095.1. Classification (GTDB taxonomy): domain Bacteria; phylum Bdellovibrionota; class Bacteriovoracia; order Bacteriovoracales; family Bacteriovoracaceae; genus Peredibacter. The sequence continues at coordinate 3,691 of CANFNN010000036.1, forward strand.
TCTATCACTCGAAGACTCCCAATCTCGACCGGTATCACCGGCCACAACTGGAAAATCTTCCCTCGGATGAAAAAAAGATGAATCATCCCTTTCCATTTCTGCCACATAATCCCTATGACTCATGAACTGACTGCAACTGGTGAGCCCCATAATCAGGAGAAGAAAAGCCAGATTTTTAGTCGCATTCATTTTTGAGTCCTTAAGGTATTCTTAGTCATCTCCTCGGAAGAACTTTGCATCTGTCTGATATTTCATTTGGACCAGAGAAAAACTTGCCCTTATCTGACTAAAGCACTCTTTATTTATCTATTTATGAAAAATGCCGAAAAGGCAGGTAATGGGCTTACTAGAAAAACTCGAAACCTTAATTAATAATTTGTTGATCCATGTGGGAAATCTCTTCATGCGTCTGCTTTTGAAGATCATTTCACCCAAGGTTCAACAATTTTTTATTTCGTGTTTTGAACGCTTCACACTCTTTATGACTTGGATTAAGAATTTACCCTCTTTGATTATTAAGAGAGGACCATCTCTTTTAATCAAGGCCAAATCCATTGTCCTGTCCTTCAACTACAAAGAGAAATTGATTGAAACTTATAAAGCAGCACTTGCTCAATATGTAAAAAGTCAGCCAGGCTCTAAAGTTTCAAAATTTAAAACAACTTTACTCGCCCCATTCTTAATCTTAGGTCAGTGGCTTAAAGGGCTATCTTCAGCGCAGGCTTTATTACTTTTAGGATTCACATCAGCTTCAGGACTCGCAGGAATTAATATGATCTTTTCGGCGCAAAGATTAATGAATCAACATAGTGCTGAATCGAGAGCTCCCGCCAGTATAGAAGAAGAGGTCACCTATGATCGACCATCATATTATAAAAAACAATCTCGTCACTTAGGGATGACCTCACTAAAACTTCCAGTTTACATGCCCAAAATTAATGAGCTTCGCTCAATTGATATCGATTTTTCTGCCACCATGTCCAGTCGCATGAGCCGAATGAAACTAGAGAAAATGGAGTTTGAATTAAGAGATCACCTTATCCTTAATGTTGAACCCATGGTTGTATCTTTTCCACTTGAAGACGAAGGCAAAGAAATACTACGCAAAAAACTTACCCTCGAGATTAATGATTTTATGGCCGCACATCAAATCGAAGGCAAGGTTGAGGATTTAAAACTTATTTATATTCTTGCCAATTAATCTTTCAACACAAGTGCTCGAACGGTTTTCTCGTTAACATGAAGTTTTCTGGCCGCCATTGCAATATTCCCCTCACACAAGCTCAGCGCCCTTTTAACATAAGAAGCTTTAATACTTTCCATTGTATCAATTTGTCGGTTGTCATCCAAGTTCATCAAATCTGAGCTTTGCAAGAGAAGTTCCTCATCGAAGTGATCAAAATCTAAACGCTGAGATCGGGAGAGAATCTTTTTCTTTTCAAGGTGTCCGAGCAGTTGCCTTAAATTTCCAGGCCACGCCAGAGTGAGATAAAAATCAATGAGACTTTGATTTAAGCTGACTCCATGGTCTAACGCAAAAAATTGACAGGCCTGTTTTATTCGCTGGCAATCATTACGCAAACTCTTCAATTCAAGACTGTGGCCAGATTTTAAACGGTAAAACAGATCCTTTCTAAACAAGTTCTGCTCCACTAGAATTTCCAGAGATCGACCAGAAGCAAATATGAGCCTCGTCTTGATACTTTCCTCTCTGGAATCCCCTACTCTTCTAAATTTTTTATTATCAATAAATGTTAAAAGCTTTGTTTGAATTTCCAGTGGCAGAGAATCAATTTCATCTAAGAAAAGTGTTCCATTTTCGGCTAAAGCAAAGGCCCCTCGCTTATCACAGATGGCGCCAGTAAAAGCTCCCTTTTTATGCCCAAAAAGTTCGGACTCAATCAAAAGTGGATTGAATGAGGATAGATTGATGGCCACAAATTCTCCGCGCCTTGCACTCTTTTCATGGATTTTCTGGGCCAGATGACTTTTCCCTGTTCCGGTCTCCCCCGTTATAAGTATTTTTAGTTCTGAATCAATCAAATTCTGTTCCATCAGGATAGGATGCTCTGATTGCCGGTTAGTCATTTCTCCTAAATCGAAAGGGGAAAAATTTATTTTATTGTCATCAATAAAAAGCCTATCTTGTCGCTCCACATAAGCTTCTTTAGCTGCCAGTCCATTCAGCCAAAAGGGGCGCCCTCTTATTGTTTTTAAGACAAATCTTCCTTCGTGATTTTCATTGTTTTCAATTTCAAGCCGGTAATGGAATTGTTCCGTCTCACTTTTTGGTAACTCAATATAACTCATCGAAAGGCCCTGGGGGCGGTAGTGGGAAGAAATGAGATCAATGACTTTACTTTTTAAGGTGAAGGCCTTCTTTCGCCCCTGAAAGGGAAAGATGCTGCAACTGTCACCGATTCTCACTCCTGAGGCAAATAATTGCTGCTCCATTAATTTCCGTTGATACATTGAGGGCTCCCTTATTTTGAAAGACGATAGCCCTATCTATCTGCTATACTGGTACCAATTGAGAAGAACGAATGAAGGTAATTGCTATGAATATTCAAAAAGGAAAATCTGAGTTTTTAATGGGAATCGATACCATTGATCAGCTGACCTCGTGGCTTAATGAGCATCATTTCATTAATGGCGTAGCCTTCATCGGAAGATCGAACGTGGGAAAATCATCCTTGATTAATTCTTTGTTTGGTAAAAGTACTGCGAGAGTCTCCAAAACTCCTGGTCGCACAAGACAAGTAAATATTTTTCAGTTCATTGTTGAAAATCGCGAAGCAAAAACAGAAGATAAATTTTATCTTTTTGATGTGCCTGGTTATGGGCACGCTGAAGTCTCTAAAGAGATGGCCTTGAACTGGCAAAATCTGCTTGATACATTCTTTCAGCTTTGTAATGAAAAAATCCTTCTCCTTAATATTCAGGATGCTCGCCACCCACTTCAGGAGCCGGATATTGTTTTTCAGAATTATATTAAAAGCTTCAAACTAGAAACCTATGTCATTTTCAATAAAATAGATAAACTGAAAACTCAAAGTGAAAGAAGTCGCCTAAAGAATCTTATGCCTGAGATTTATAATAGTTTCAAATGGGTTAAACAAATTCATTTTGTTTCTGCCGAGAAGGGCGATGGACTTACGGCAGTTGAACAGTCAATTGTTACCTATGTTATGCGCCAAATAGAAACCTGATCTTTTTTGTCTCTCAAAGCCCAAATTTTCATCCTAGAGCAAACTGCCCACTCGAGATAAGATATTGGGATGTTAAACGAAGCACATCATTGGTTTTTAAGTCCTGAGGATGATCATAAGATTACAGAAGTTTTTAATGAACTTCGCATCCGCTATCAGGGTTATCAGGATCCTTGGGGATTTAATCTCGAACTCTGCGAAAAAGCACTTCGAAAGATAATGCCCCTTTACCGTTCGTATTTTAAAGTTCGTGTTTTCGGACAGGAAAATATTCAAGATAAGCCTTACCTGGTTGTGGGAAATCATACAGGACAAATCCCACTCGATGCCATGCTCGTAACTGTTGCATTTGCGATAGATGTTTCTCCTCCAAGAATTATGCGAGCTATGATAGAAAGGTTTCTGGCACAAATGCCATTTCTCGGAGACCTGACGGCCCAAACAGGATCAATTCTTGGGGATCGTGCGAACTGTGAATACTTAGTAGACCATGGTGAATCCATTTTAATTTTTCCGGAAGGCGTGAAGGGTATTTCAAAAAACACTCCAGACTACTATAAACTTCGTCCATTCTCGCAGGGCTTCTACCGCATTGCTCTTCAAAAGAAGACGCCTATTTTACCTATTTGTGTGATTGGTGCTGAAGAAATGTTTCCCTTAGTTTTTCATGCGAGAAAAATCGCCGCCATGTTAAAACTTCCTTCTCTGCCTGTTTCGGCAAATCTTTTACCGCTGCCCTCTCCGATCGATATTTACATCGGAAAAGAAATTCCAATTCCAGAGCACATGACTCTAGAGTCGTCTGATAAAGAAATTAAAGAAAATGTTTTCCACATTGAAAATACCATAAAACACATGATTGTGCATGGGCTTAAGAATAGAAGACCATTTTTTGACTCCATTCGAAAACCCCTTTCCAAATATCTTGTGAAAGAATTTCGCACGAAGAAAAATACATGAGCACTAAAAATAAAATTCTGATTATTGGTATTGCTGGCGGATTGGCCCAAATGACCGCACGACTCATCTTGACTGAAAATCCTGACTGGGAAATTATCGGGATTGATTCCAGAGATATTTCTAACGTTCCGCCCCTTAAGGGCCTGACAGTTTTACAAATTAAATATTCTCGGGGAAATTTTGAAAACCTATTCAGGTCTCATGATTTTGAAACGGTTTATCACCTGGGACGAATTAGTCATTCTTCTAATACACATAACGTCTTAGCAAAACGAATTGAACTCTCCGTTATGGGAACCAATAGAATTCTAGAATTATGCGAGCGCTCCGGTGTAAAAAAAGTGATCATTCTCTCTACTTTTCATGTCTACGGAGCACTTCCCGATAATTCTATTTTCCTTACAGAAGAAGCGCCTCTGAGGGCCAGTCTGAGGCATCCAGAGCTTAGAGATGTAGTCGAAATGGACCAAATTTGCACCAACTGGATGTGGAAGAATCAGAATACAATTTCCACCGTTGTTCTCAGGCCTTGTAATATCATTGGAACTCAGATTCAAAATGCCATGACAAGATTTCTTGCTGGTCCAGTGGCACTTAGTCCCGCCGACTACAATCCATTTTTTCAATTCATTCATGAATTTGATATGGCTCAAATTCTGTATAAGGTTTTACATGATGTTCCGACTGGAACATACAATGTTGCTGGGAGTGATTTTATATCATTCAGAGAAGCCCTCGAGGTTGTTGGCACTAAAGGAATCCCATTCCCTATGGTCTTAGCTGGTGGACTCAATAGTGTTCTCAAAAAAATCAATATTGATGTGCCAGACTATCTATTAGATTATTTAAAGTTCTCTTGCTTAATATCGAATCACGAACTTAAAAAACATTTAGGCCCAGATTTTTTACGCTTCTCAATTAAAGAGGCTTTAGAAATGATTAAGTTGCGCTAGGCCGAGAACCACCCGCAAAGCATTAGAATTACACAGATTGAATTAAATTCACTAGCGATAAACTTCATTTTTCATTCCCCTCCATTTCTTATATAAATCACCGAATTTTATAGGGGATCATTTATGGCATGGCTTGAGAGAGAGAAAACTGATTTTAATGCTTCAAAGAAAAGTGCCTTCACACATGCACTTCAAACTCATCCCTTGATGCAATTTGAGGAATTAAAAAAACTTGCTCTTAGACATGCGACTGTCAAATACCATAGTGCCAACATTCCCAGAACTCAATCCCTAGAAACAGTTGTAAAAGAAGCTCCCAGTAATATGAGCCTTGATGATGCGTTAAAAAACATCCAAACCTCAGGTACCTTTGTCTTTATTCAAAACATTCAGAATGATCCCATCTACGGACCTTTTGTAGATGAAATTCTTAACGAAATTGAAAAAGATGTTCATCAGACTCATAATAATTTGAGAAAACGTCAGGCCTGGGTTTTTATCACTTCACCCGGTGGAACAACTCCCTATCATCGTGATCAAGAAAGTACTCACTACTTCCACCTTAAGGGACAAAAAACATTTTGGTTATGGGATCCGACTGATCGAAGTGTTGTGACTCAAGAAGAAAATGAATTTTTTCATGGAGTCTATGGGCTCAGCAAAACAAGGTATCAAGAAGACTTTATGGCCAAGGCGACTCAATATATTATTAACCCAGGAGATGGGATCTTCTTTCCCTATACCGCCCCCCATATGGTTGAAAATGGTAAAGAAGAATTTTCGATTTCATTTTCAGTCACTCACATGACAGATGAGGACTTTGCCATCCGAAGAATTAATAAAATTAATCAACTTTTAAGAAAACTCGGCCTTTCCCCACAAGATCAGGGGGCATCGAAGTTTATTGATCACTTGAAGCTAGGAATTCACTGGATTCTTAGAACTACCCTCTCTCGATTTGGAAATAATTGGAAAAACGCTTAATTTTACGCTTAGCGTTTGATTGACACCAAACCCATGAATCATTAGAATCTTATTTCGTCTTATGCCCGGGTGATGAAATGGTAGACATAGGAGATTCAAAATCTCCCGACTAATAATCGTGGGGGTTCGAGTCCCTTCCCGGGCACCATAAAAAAATCGCTTCCACCACTGTCCATCTAAAGACTAAAATAGAATCATGTATTTAGAAGTTCTCATCGACTCCCAAAAACCTGTTATTTATAAACTCAACAAGCCAGAAATTTATATTGGATCTTTGATGACTAATGATATCGCCATTGGCTTTATTGGTATTAGTCGCAAACATTTAAAAATTCTTGTGAAGGATAAATCCTGTTTTGCTATCGATCAGGGAAGTACCAATGGGTCCTATATTGGTAAATCCAAAATGGCGCCAGGCAAGAGGTTTGAATTCTCTCCCCTTGAGCCAATAAGACTAGGTGAAAAAGTCTTTCTCACTTTGCTGTTTGAAAAAGGTGAGCAGACTGTAGATTTAAACAATCCATCCGAGGCCGTTGCCAAAACGATTAGTGAATCCGAAAAAACAAAAGTCATTTCATTAAAAGAACTCGAAGCTGCTAAAATAAAAAAAAATGTTAGTAAGAGAAAGATTGTACACGCTCAAAAAACCCAAGAGACAAAACGCAAAAAAGAAGAGAAGGAGTCATTCAACCAAGTAACAAAAATGGTGGGTATCTTACTGGTTGGAGCGATTGTGATTAACTATGCGTGGATTATGTATTCTGAGAGACTCATTACAAAGATTTACCCAAAAAAAGAAATAGCAAAAGAAATATTATTCGAAGGAGTAGATGAAGAAGGGGCATACAAAATCCCACCAGATAACTTGATTCCGTCTTATGAAATGCCAATACATTTGGCGAGCGTCAAATGTCGCCTGAATGAAGAAAAACACTTCTGTGAGAGGATTCCTGGTTTAAAAAAACAACCAAGCGGTGTTCTCCAAGTTGATTCGAACTTAATTCTTTTTATTGATGAAAAAGATTGGGAAAAGACTGCTAGAGATGTCTTAAGTATTCAATTTGAAAAGAAGACGATTAAACAGGATGATGTCGACTCCAATTTTATAAGCCGAATTATTTTCCTCAATTTCTTAAAAAAATCAATGTCTGGACTTTTATTTTCGAGTCATGAGAAAACGAACTTCTATGTCGTTATATTCAAAGAATCTAAAGGTGAAAATGAAGTGGAACATATCTTTGCCACCAAAGGTCCGATCATTCCAATCCTTATTGATAAATATATCGATCCAAAAATGAGACGAACAAAAAACTTTCATGGATTTATTCTTGGACTAGATAAATTCTACCAACAGTATTAGATCCAAATTAATTGAAAATAATTTTATTGTAAGATTTCAAAAAACGCTCCCACATCACCTCAGGATCACCAGTATAGCCAATACTAAATCTCAGTAGTCCTTGTGTAAGTCCGATTTCTTTTTGTTCTTCTTCGGGAATTTCACTTGAAGTACTTTTGGCCGAACAACTCATGAGTGTTCTTGAAAACCCCAAAGAGACGGCATAAAGACCGAATTTTTCATCCTGAAGCTTCGTTGCCAGGCGACGTGCCTGATCTGCATCCGCACATTCGAGGGTAAGAATTCCACCAAAACCAAAATCTTTGTTCATCATTTTTTTCAAAAGTTCATGCTGAGGATGAACTGAAAGCCCAGGATAGATCACTGGCATCTTTTCTGCCTGCATTTTATTGGCCAAGAAGTTTGCCATATTTGAATGAGCTTTCATTCTCAACTCTAGGTGGTCAAGGCGAAGATAGAGTTCATGCGCCACTCGTGGATCCATCACAGGTCCAGTCAGCATAACTGAGCCAGTATTCACATCAATCAAAGAGGCTATAAATTTCTCAGTGCCTACGATGGCCCCAGCTATAAAGTCACTTGAGCCTGAAATGTATTTTGTACAAGAATGAATGACGACATCCGCACCATGAAGCAGGGGCTGCACAATCATGGGCGTAAAAGTATTATCAATGACTAATTTAATATGATGTCTTTTACAAATTTCTGAGAGTGCCTTTATGTCACTGACTGCTAATAAAGGATTACTGAGAGTTTCAGCATAGATGACTTTGGTATCAGGCCGGATAGCAGCTTCAATCGCCTTGAGATCAGTAATTTCTTTAAAGGTTACATCGATTCCGCGAGACGGAAGAACGTTTTTAAATAACGCATAGGTTCCACCGTAGACAGTTCTTGAAGCAATAAGATGCCCCTTCTTAACTCCCTCGTTAAGAAAGATTTGATCCACTGTACAAGCAATTGCCGCCATACCACTGGCCACACCCAAAGCCGCTTCAGCACTTTCCATGGCAGCCATTTTTTTGCCAAAAATATTAACCGTTGGGTTTGAATGTCGGCTGTAGAGGTAACATCCTTGAAGCTCACCCATAAATGTTCGCTCCATATCCTTTGGATCAAGGAAAGTGGAAGTTGAAGCCACATCAATGACAGGAACAACTCCTCCCTCTTCGCCAAAATGCTGGATGTCTCTAATTGCTTGCTGCGGTGATGTTTTTTTCATTCCAAGAGTATAAGTCCAACAACAAGAAAGGATAGACGCGCCGGACAGCTAGCCCAAAACTGACTCAATCAGTTAATAGTTTTATCAATTGAAAACCTGATCCAGATTATATTTTTGCCCTTACTCCGGGCGTATGCTCACTTCATAAATAAGAAATTCCCTCAGGAGGAACCCCATGTCTTACTACTCACTTTGGATTGATACCGCTCATGCTTACGTTTATAAATTTACACCGAATGGTGTAGAAGAAACAAAAATCGAAGCCCACGTAAGCAAAGAACATGCCCATGAATCAACAGATAAATTTTATCATGAAGTAGCTGGCAAATTAGTGAATGCAAAAGAATTAATGATTATGGGCCCAGGAGTGGCCAAGGATCAATTCAAGCATCACTGCGAAGGTCATCACCATCAAAACCTCGCTAAAGCGATTGTCGGTGTTAAAGCGATGGAGTCTCATCCAACGAAGGCCATGATGCTTGAAAAAGCTGGTGAGTTTTTTAAGAGTTATCATTCATGGACTAAAAATTACTAAGCAATAATGTGCTCAATCAGGCTTTCCTTTGGGTGGGCCTGATCCTATACTTAGTTAATGATGTCGTTAGTTTTACTTCCTATTTCAGTTATCGCAGGATTCATAGGATCTATTCTTGGCCTGGGCGGGGGGGTCATCATCGTTCCCGTCCTGACATTGGTTTTTGGTGTGGATATTCGCTATGCCGTTGCCGCAAGCTTAATCTCTATTATTGCCACTTCTTCAGGGGCGGCCGCCAGTTTTCTTAAAGATCATCTGACGAATTTACGTTTGGCCATATTGCTTGAGATTGGAACCGTCTTTGGCGCCATGACAGGTTTCATGCTTTCCACCTCACTCAAATCTTCCTCCCTTTTTCTGTGCTTTGGTGGCTTCCTTTTGTTTTCGGGTGCCATGATGTTTAGACAAAAAAAAGACCCGCGCGCCGAGATCAATCACCCTTGGTCAGAAAAATTAGGACTCAATTCAAAATTTCCAGACAAAGGTGAATGGGTTCATTACAAAGTCGCGAATGTGCCTTTCGGACTTGCCAGCATGTATGTCGCGGGCATTTTCTCGGCTCTTTTGGGAATAGGAAGTGGGATTTTCAAAATGATGGCGATGGACGGGGCGATGAAGGTTCCGATGAAAGTTTCTTCTGCAACATCTAACTTCATGATTGGTGTCACAGCTTCGGCCAGTGCGGGAGCTTATTTTTTACGAGGGGATATTAAGCCCGAAATCGCTTCGCCGGTTGCAATTGGTATTATCATGGGTGCCTGGTTAGGAGCGAGAGTCATGCCTAAAATGAATGCGCTCTTAATTCGAAAAGTCTTTATTGTTGTCATGATAATCGTCGGCATTCAGATGATTATGAAAGGGCTCAACGGATGAGAAACTTAGAAACGATGGAACTAAAAATTTCCAAATTTTTAAGAATTGGTGTTCTGATTTCAGGATTAATTATTTTAACCGGCTGGGGCCTGTCTTTTAAGCCAGATGCTGATCCCTTTGCGCCTCTGCAAACCTACTCTTCATTTAATCTCATCGATAGTCTGCAGATGCATTTCATCCTGCAAAACTGGGGTAAGATTATTGCTTATGTAGGTCTTTTATTTTTAATTAGCTTGCCAGTGATTCGAGTTTTTCTTTCCATTATTCTTTTTATCAAACAAAAAGAAAAAATAATGGCCCTCATTGGGGCCATCGTTTTAGTAGGTCTAATTTTAAGTTTTAGATTAGGAATTGAAACTTAGTAAGTAATCTTCATCATATACTGAAGACATTTCTCGTCTTTATCTTTCAATTGAAAACGATTCAGAAAATATGCGTATTCAAAACCAACTTCAAGTCGATTCTGCTTACCCCAAAGTCCATATCCTAGGTCGTATAATAATTGCGGCTGACTGGTAAGGTAGCGACCGTTTTTAGCAAAGAAGGGGTGTTTATCAGAGTTCTGATCTCCGTCCCAAGGTGAAGTAGCAAAGAAGCCTGTGAACTTGTAACGATTCCATCGACCATAATCCCAGGTCATTTGCCAAAATCCACCAATCTGAACTCCGACTCCTGCATCATTGGGATTATCACGAAGAACGGTGTTTAAAGTGAAGAAGTCAAAACCAGGAATTGCGAGGTCATATTGAAGACCATAAAAATAGTTTTGAAAGTTGTTCTGACCATTACCAGAACCATTCTCAAGTTCTAATCGAAGGGAGACATCTTTAATAAAACCATAACCAACTTTCTGCCCACTCACTTTTGAAAAACTGATGGCCGTCGAAATTCCTCCAAAGAACTGGTTAGAAAATGCATCTGTTCTTTTGCTGTTAAGGCTACTTCCATCGTCGGTTGTCGGCTCCGTGATGTCATAGTAGAAGAAAACACTTCCTAGCTCCCACATCGCGAAATTCTCGATCGTCATGGTCGTCTTATCTTTTCGGTAACCTAAATCGTCCCGAAAATTATTACCCTTTAAAAGTGAAACACTTACCGCATAAGCGGAAGTCCCTAAGGTAAGTCCCAGTAAAGCCGCGAGTAGCTTGTTGCGCATTTA